>CAYPJB010000452.1:0-3708 GCA_964410845.1 uncultured Bacteroidales bacterium
AGGCATCCGTGCAGGATCACTCGATGGAAACGCCAATACCGAAGGCGACTCCAACTGGCTGCCTTTAGGGGCACCGAATGACAACGGAGGCGGAACCAATTTCACTCCGCCTTTCCCGGCGTATGCATCCGGGCATGCTACCTTCGGTGCAAGCCTCTTCCGGACCATGGCACGGTTTTACGGCACCGACAACATCAGCTTCACGATTGGATCTGATGAGTACAACGGCATCACTACGGATCAACATGGTGAAGTCCGCCCCGTCGTCTTCCGTTCCTTCGACAGCTTCAGCCAGGCTGCTGAGGAAAACGGGCAGAGTCGCATCTACCTCGGCATCCACTGGAAGTTTGACAAGGACCAAGGCATTCGCCAAGGCAATAGCATCGCCGATTATGTTTTCCAGAATTACCTTCGTCCGCGCAGCAATTCTCCAGGCATGACACTTGACCAGTTCCGTTGTGTGCAGTTGAGCAATCAGGATGTTGTGTTACAGACAACTAACAGCACGCCATTCCGCCTGGTGTTAGGAAGTGGTGTTCGACCAATCACGACGATTGCAACGAATGCAACCTCTACACAAAGCTTTTCCGAAATGGTGGAGTCACTGATCAACAGGCTCGACCGTGGTCTATGGGGTGGTGCCAAGCGTGGTGGCAAACTGCTGGCTGTTGACCTGCTCGCAGCTAAAGGGCCTTTGTTCTCCGTAGGAATGAAGCTGTAAACCATCACACTCGCTGATACATCGTGGTACGGTAACTACAACACATCAGCTCACGTTGGACCACTTCGCGAAACCCTGACGCTTCCGCAGACTTGACACTCAAGCGAAGAAATGTGGGCACACGTTCCTTCGAGTCTGCCGATGTTATCAATCAAGCCATGAAGATCATGCTGTGGTTGCATCTCTTGCTGGTTTCGTAGTCATTCATTCGAAGATTCATGTCGAAAAAGGAAAAAGGAGCCAGTCAGTCACGCTTCACATCACCTATTTCGTTCGTCTGGAGGATCAACATGGTCATGCAACTAAAAGCGACCGACGTGATTACCAAGTGTGATGGCGTACCATGCCGTGTCTGGGAAGGAGTTACTGAAGGAGGAGTTCGTTGCAACGTATTTGTCCATCATCTCTCCGCCAGTAATCGACAGGAAACAAACTACCTCGAGCAGGAGCTGCATGAAGGCCTACCTATCAGTCGCATTTTGAAACTGAGCGAAGTTCATTGATTCGCGATGATTATCGCCGATGACAAGGCGGGTTTCCATCATAGCATCATCTGAACGCTATCGAATGGAGACTGCCATGCGTCAACTCTTCTTCCTCGTTCTGTACCTTTTGCTTTCATCGCCAGTGGTCGCCCAGGATGTGCGCGTGATGAGTTACAACATCCGCTACGCCACTGCCCCTGATGGAGTTAATTCCTGGGCGAACCGCAAAGACTTCCTGGCTGCAACCATCTCTGCTTTCAAACCTGATCTGCTGGGTACGCAGGAAACGCTCCTCGTGCAGCGGCGATTCCTCGAAGACAAGCTGGCTGGCTACCAAGGATTTGGCGTTGGCCGCGATGATGGCAAAGAGAAAGGAGAGATGGCTGCACTGTTTTATCGCAAAGAGCGGTTCGAAAAGTTGGATGGTGGCCATTTCTGGCTCAGCCCTACACCAGAAAAAGTGGGGAGCAAGGGATGGGATGCAGCATTACCGCGTATTGTCACGTGGGTAAAGCTCAAGGACCGGAACCAGCCGGACGCCAAGCCGATTCTTTTCCTCAACACCCATTTCGATCATCGTGGCGAGAATGCCCGTCGAGAATCTGCGAACCTGATTCGTTCCAAACTCGAAGAATGGAACAAGCAGTGCCGACTCGTCGTTACTGGCGATTTCAATGCAGGAGAAGGCAGTAAGCCGTACGCTGCGCTTTTTGTTACAGATAAACGTGGCGACTCACCTGTGATTGACACCTTCCGCAGCAAGTTCCCCGACAAAAGCAACAACGAAGGCACCTTCAGCGGATTCCAGGCTGACAAGACGACAGGCGACCGCATCGACTGGATTGGTTGCTCACTTGATTTCGTCGTTCGTGAAGCCAGTATCGACCGGACAGCGAAAGAGGGTCGAACTCCTTCCGATCATTTTGCGGTGACTGCGGTGCTGGGTATCAGGTAATCACTGAACCCGGAGGGTTGTTCCTCCTAGCTTCTGCCCGGCAACTCGCTATCTCAATTAGATGTCATCGTCACCTCCTTCCACCCCGCTCTCTCCCTGGGTGGTTCCGACGGCGCTCGCCGTCCTTTATTTTTCGTGGGGCACCACCAACCTGGCCATCCGCATCGGCGTGAAGGATATGCCCCCGTTCTACTTCGGGGGTGTCCGCCTTGTCATTGCGGGCACCGCTATCCTTATCATGCAGGCCTATTTCACCGGGCAATGGAAACTCAGCAGGAAAGATCTGGTTCGCTGTGCCATGTCGTCTACCCTGCTCTTCGTGGGTGGCAACGGTTTACTCACTTGTGCCATGGTCTATCTGGAATCCGGGTTGGCTGCGGTCGTCATTGCTCCCTCCCCCATCTGGATGGCCCTCATGGAACTGACCATCCCGCATGGAGACAGGCTCACCCGGCGAGGATGGATTGGCCTGCTGCTCGGCTTCCTGGGAATTGCAGTACTCGCAGCGTACAAGTTTTACGGAAAAGTGCACGCTGACCAGCAACTTGGCTTCCTGCTGGCCTCCGGCTCTGCTCTCGTCTGGTCTCTCGGCACCGTGCTTTCCAAATACAACCGTCCACAGGCTCCGGTGTGGCTCGTGGCTGGCTACCAGATGTTGCTCGGCGGCATTGCCATGCTGATCATGGGAACCATTCTGGGAGAACCAGGCCGCATCACGGCAAATACGTTCAGTATGCCTGCCCTGGCTTCGTTTCTGTATCTGCTGATCATCGGCTCTCTGATCGGATTTGTTATCTACCAGTTCCTGTTGACGAACGTCTCCCTCGCCCTGGCAGGCAGCTACGCCTATGTCACCCCTATAATTGCTCTTATTCTCGGTGCCGTCGCTGCCAATGAAGAAGTGCCCCTGGCTGCCATCATCGCCCTGGTGCTGACACTGACCGGCGTGGCACTTATCAAGATGAGCCAGAAGAAACAGGAACCTATTGTGAGTTAGCGAGACAATGCGACTGGTTGCTTGCATCCCCATTCGCATTGTTTACACTGTCTTGATCCTCTAACAATCTGTGATCTACTATGCGATATCTTGCTGCTCTTTGTTCCCTTTTCCTGGTGTCTCACCTCAGTTATGCTCAATCGCTGAAGCTGTTGTACCTGGGCGATAATGGCCATCATCAGCCACGGGTGCGCTACCAGCAGCTTGCCCCAGTGATGAAGCAGCGTGGCATTGAACTGGTCTACACCGATCAGATGAAAGACCTGAACGCTGCTACGCTGAAGGAGTATGCCGGGCTGGTGGTCTATGCCAACATCGATGCCATCAGCAAGGAACAGGCTGATGCTTTGCTCGCCTATGTCGCGGAAGGCAAAGGCTTCGTCCCCCTGCACTGTGCCAGCTACTGCTTTCGCAATAACGATGACATCGTGAAGCTCATCGGAGCCCAGTTCAAATCGCATGGCACCGGCACGTTCCGTACCGTGCAGGCCAAGGTCGATCATCCCATTCTGAACGGTTTCAAGAGCTTCGAGAGTTGGGACGAGACCTA
>CAYPJB010000453.1:0-3691 GCA_964410845.1 uncultured Bacteroidales bacterium
GTTTTGTCTGGAGGGCTGCCCGCTTCTGTGGGGTCGCCAGGCGAGCCATCGTGTCGGAACGACGCACATGATAGATGAATTGCAAGGTATCAAGCATGGTAAACCACGGTGAAGATCTGTGGGCAATTGATGCAAGTGGAATAAATCTATCATTGCCCCTAACCCAGATAAATCACCAATGGCAACTATTCGACGCATTTTGACATAGGTGTGTCGTTACAAACCGACCTTTATTGAGTGGAGAGCAGGGAGTTGAGGGTTGTGTGTTGTTTGAAAAGGCGGATACTCTTGTGTGATGGCATTTACCAACAGCAACTAACCAACAACTGACAACTGACACCATGAAACGATATGACGGGCAAGTGGTTCTCATCACCGGTGCAACAGGTGCCATCGGCAGGCAACTGGCTGTGCAGTTCCTGCAGCGGGGAGCTATGGTGGGCGCCATCGATCTGTATGAAGCAGCACTAGTGCAGTTGCAACAGGAACTGCAGCCGCTTGGCAAACTTGCGTTCGCCGTGGCTGATATTACGCAGCGTTCAGTCATTAGAGAGGCGGTCAGGAAACTGGAAAAGGATCTCGGGCCGACCGATGTCATTATCGCCAATGCCGGTGTTGCCCTGAACAATCCCATCGAAGGATTTGATGCCTCCATCTTTGAGAAACAGGTGGCCGTCAATCTCATCGGCATGGCCAACTCCCTGGAACCGATCATCCCGGGAATGATGGCACGCCAGCGTGGGCATATCGTGGCACTCTCCAGCCTGGCTTCCTACCGAGGTCTGCCTCACATGGCCGGGTATTGTGCCAGCAAGGCAGGGGTGAGTGCGTTCCTCGATAGCCTGCGGATGGAACTCAAACCACATGGAATCCGGTGTACCACGATCTGTCCCAGCTACATTCGTTCTGGCATGAATGCCAGCCTGGGGGTGCCAACGCCGGGGATTATTTCTGCTGAAGATGCGGTGGAACGGATGATGCTGGCTATTGAGAAACAGAAGCCCTATTGTGCCTTTCCGTGGGGTAATCACTTTCTTCTGGTGCTGGGGCAGTTGTTGCCCACATGGTTGGGTGATTGGTTGACGGTGAAAAAGACGGGGGTGGTGTTGAAGGGGAAAGGTAAAGAGTGACTGGATTGAACTTTGCCATGTGCTAAGATGCCGACTTCCTCTTCCATCAGCTCTCTCATGCCTGAACACTTCGATCTCCTCATCATCGGTGCAGGCCTCTCCGGTATCGGCGCAGGCTATCATGTGCAAACGGCCTGCCCGCGAAGCAGCTACGCCATCCTCGAAGCACGTGAAGCTATCGGCGGCACCTGGGATCTCTTCCGTTATCCCGGCATCCGTTCCGATTCCGACATGTTCACCCTGGGGTATCCTTTCAAACCCTGGACAGCAGGGAAGGCTATCGCCGATGGCCCCTCGATCCTTCAGTACATTCGTGATACTGCCAGTGAGTATGGCATCGACCAGCACATCCGCTTTCAGCACAAGGTAGTCAAAGCCAACTGGTCGAACACTAACGACCATTGGACGCTGGATGTACTGGTTGGTCCCGGCAAGCAATTGAAACAATACACCTGTCGATTTCTTTACCTCTGCGCCGGCTACTACGATTACGACGCTGGCTACACGCCTGATTTCCCCGGGCGTGAACGCTTCCAGGGACAGATCGTTCACCCGCAGAAATGGACAGCCGACATCCACTATGCTGGCAAGCAGGTAGTTGTCATCGGCAGTGGGGCCACCGCGGTGACACTGGTGCCGGAGATGGCGAAGACTGCTGCCAGGGTAACGATGCTGCAGCGATCACCAACGTATGTGGTTTCGCTGCCTACCATCGATACCACGGCCAAGCGGCTGGAACGCTGGCTGCCCGCGAAGACAGCTTTCAGTCTTAGTCGATGGAAAAACGTGCTGCACAGCATGCTTTTCTACCAGATCGCCCGCCGTTCCCCCAGGACGATGAAATGGCTCCTCAACAAAGGTGTGCAGGCTGAACTGGGGAAGGACTACGACCTGAAACATTTCACACCACCCTATAATCCGTGGGATCAACGGCTCTGCGTGGTGCCTGATGCTGATCTCTTTCATGCCATCAAATCAGGCAAAGTGGAAGTAGTGACTGACCAGATAGAGACATTCACCGAAACGGGCGTTCAATTGAAGTCGGGTAGGGAACTGCCTGCCGATTTGATCGTGACTGCCACGGGACTGCAGCTCAAACTCATGGGCGGCATGCAACTGGAGATCGATGGCCAACCAGTTCAGATACCTCAATGTCATGTCTATAAGGGGATGATGCTGAGCAATGTGCCGAACCTGGCCTTTGCGGTCGGCTATACCAATGCCTCGTGGACACTGAAAGCAGACCTCAGCAGTCAGTACGTCTGTCGACTGATCAACTACATGAACCGTGAAGGCTATTCCCACTGCATGCCTCATGTGCAAGGGGATATGCAGGATGAGCCACTGATCGATTTCAATTCAGGTTATGTGCTGCGGTCGCTGGATGCGTTACCGAAACAAGGAGCGAAGGCTCCCTGGAAGCTCTATCAGAATTACCTGCTTGATTTGATGACACTCAAGTATCGTTCAGTGACCAACAGCATGGAATTCACTCGCCCTGCTTCGGCAGCTTCAACGTCAAAAACTCCTTCCACATCGGCGGGCCACCAATGAGGTTCTGCCTGTTGTATTCCAGCACATAGTCCTTTCCTGCCACCCTCGGCAGTACGATAATGCCATAGGGGTAGGTGTCAGGTGTTTTTCCGAACGACTGGTACGTATGTCGGTGCAGGCGGATGAGCACTCGCTGATCGTTCTCCACCACTAGTTCACTGCTGATGCCATTCCAGTTGACGCTTTTGCCCGCGTAGCAGACAAGGGCTACTTCCTTACTGAAGTTGATGTCCTTTTCTGAAGGCAGCGACCTGGTATCGGCGGGAAACAGCCTCGCACGGAGTGTGTTCCACTCTTCAAGTGAAGTCACCAGTCGATACTCCTTACCTTCGACAAGCCCTGCGGAGCCCCGATACTCCAATCGTGGCTTGATCGGTGTGCCTGATGGTGCAGCGGGCTTGCCTATTAATGCTAACTGCTTGCCGGTCGCCAGGTCGTACTGCTGGCGATACTCGGGATGACGGGACGACTGGAGTTCCACTACCCACACTGCAGGCTTGCCTGCTTCGGCGGTGTTAGCGAACGTGATGGTATCCCAGAAGGCTCCTGTCCAAATTGTCCATGCCGTTTGACTGGTCTTGTCATCCACCAAGATGAGTTCAAACGTCAGGGAGAGGTAAGCTGTCTTTCCCTGCCAACTGATGCCATCATCAACAGCCTGGTTGCCTTGCCCGGTGGACAGGAACTTCCTGGATGTGCGTGAACCCGCATAGACAATCCTGGGTGGTTCGTCTTTGGTGCTGGTAATGAGGTTTTTTTCCAACTTGTTTGCAGCGGGCCCGAATGATTCCACCCGAAAACTGCCACGCGCCTGTGGTGGAGGTGGGGCTGGCGGTTGACCTGCCATGCACGATAGTACTTCCATGGTCAGCGTGCATACGATCGCTGGAGTAAACATTGCTCATCTCCCTGACTGAAGTGTTGCAGAACAGGAGAGAGAGTGCAAGCAGGGAACGAACGGCGCGCGCTAACTTGCAGGCAAGTCACCAGGCGGTGCGACCATGGAT
>CAYPJB010000454.1:0-3684 GCA_964410845.1 uncultured Bacteroidales bacterium
GCCCGCTGAGAATCCCTATCACACGGCGTATTGGAGGCAGTTCAAAGGACCTGGACCGAATAACGTGCCCCCGAAGCAGTAGCTGCTGCTTACAGAATCGGGGGTCTGCCCAGGCTTCGGCGGATCGTCGTCAGTTGACCCAGGTGCATCGCTGTATGCATGCTGATGAACAGGAGAGATTCGCCACGATCTGCAAAGAGTGGCGAAGGCGTAGGCATATCCTGCTGCAAGATTTCAGTAGGTGCTTTTTCGACGGTCTTGATCAGCAGATCACGATGCTCATCAAAGTGTTTCATCAGATCAGTCGGGTTCCCCAGGTCGGCTGAGGTACCGGTCGATGCAGCTTTCGTGGTTGCGAAGCGTTCGGTAAAGCCTTCAGGCAGTTTCGGCAGTTCAGTAACACCGAGCCGTTCCAGCTGCGTACGGTCGACCGAGATGAGATGGCCAATGATCCACAGTGCATTGTTGGCACCAAGACACGGGCGATGCTGGAATTCTTCCGGCTGCAAGTCGTCGAGATAGCGGTGGAAGAGTTTCTGTGAGGTGCGGAGACTATACGCAATCGCTTCCTGAGGCTTGGTGAACATGCTGCATTCCTGAGTTGTCGTATCTCCCGGTATTATACGCGGTGTGCATCATTGTGGTTTTACTCCAGATTCTTTGAGGAGTGTCGGCAGCGATTCGTCGCTCCACTTCTTGTCTGGCTGGGCAATTGTCTTCTCGATCCATTGCAAGGTACTAGTGAGTTCCTGAAGCCATGCTGCCTTCAGTTCAGGTGCATGGATACGTGCGTTGTCACACGATGTCAGGCGTTGCTGGAGAATACTCAATATCCCCCCACCTGTCTGAGGTGAAGCCGATTTGAGTTGCAGCATCGTCAATCGTCGTTCCTGCAGCCAGTACCGTTGGGCGGCCTGATGGAGTGCCGTGGGAGGCGGGCGAGGTTCGAAGACGCCATCGAGCAACTGCTGTGCCCGAAGTTGCTGGGCAGTGAGTTCCAGCAGGGAAATAGCTGGGGTACTGGTCCAGGTCGTCACCAGGCTTTCCATCGAGCTGAGCAGTTGCTCTACTCCTGCACGAAGCTGCAGGGTTTCCTTTGTCGGTCGACGTTGTTTGAGCAGATCAAGACTGACCGGCAGCCAGCGGAGATGCTCATTGAAGCGTTGCAGCTCAGGAGCAGTTAACTCAGCCAGGCCGCGCTTGCCGATGCTGAAGAGCATCTGCTGGGCATCCTGCAGGTGATACTGCCAATCCGCTTTGACCCAGGCCAGCGGATCCGCTGAGCGACGATCCACTTTTGCAGGTTTCCAGTACATCGTGGTAAACAGTAGCGTGAAATAGGCTGCAGCCAGCAGCACCCCGACAGCCAGGCATCGTTCCGCCTGACGCTGCGACTTTTCCTGCCAGCGTGTCTGGCTTTGCATCAGCAGGTTCATCTGTGACAGCAGCCGTTCACCACCTGCTGCATCGTTAACATGCATGGTAATGCGAGCGCGATCAACCAATTCCGCAGGCACCCAGCCCTGACGATCACGTTGATAGCTTTTGCGTAACTGTTTTACCAGTTGCTTCAGCTCATCCCTGGCACCCTGGCCCGTATCATCGTTCAGCAGTTCCTCCGTCGTCACGATGATGATGGGCAACACCTGCCTGCATCGCTGATTCATGGCAGTGAGATACTGCTGCCAGCGTTTGCTCTGGAGTCGCTGTTCTTCTTCGGTATGCGAGGGAGCCCACAGCCACACCAGGCCATCAAGCTGATGATCTACTTCCGATGGCAAGGCAAGCTGTTTCCAATCGACAGTAAACTGCTGGCTCAGTTGACAGTCCTTCAGCCAGCGCTGTACATCCATGCCCGGGCTTGCCACGATGCCCAGCCGACGAGGTGCCATCATGGCTCCACCTCTTCGTAGATCATGCTCGGCCACAACCGTTCGACTTTGCTGTGGATCAGGCGCAGCACCCCTTCACCGGGAGCAGGTTGCTTTTCGACCAGCACCCGTGCAGGTCGGTCAGACAAGCTCTTCAGTACCCGTTCCAGTTGTTGTTCAAAGTCGAGCAGGGTATCACCTGCAATCTTCTTCTCGACCGTCTGCCCATCAGCTTCTTCGAGCCGAACGAAGCAGACAAAGCTTGCTGCGAGAGTCTTGTTCTCGGGTTGTTGGAGGAAACGAATCCGAACGGATGCAGCCGACCCGCCGTAGGTGGTGCCGGAATAAACCCAGTTGCCAAAGGCATCGCCCATGCCACCACCCCGTCCGGCACCACCCATTCCCCGCCCGGCGAGTTGCGAGAGTATCCATGCAAAGATCAACCAGACGATGACGACCCGAGGAACCCGCGACAGGAATCGCAGTGGATGACGAAGATTGCGCCGTGGCTCCAACAGAAAGCAAGCCACAATAGTAGCCGTCGCCCCCGCCCACGCCGCAATGCTAGGCCGAGCGAACCAGTACATCACACTAAGGAGCCAATCGATCACGCACTTTACTCGGGGTTTCCGTTGGAGTCATCTTACTGCATAGGGGTGGTGGGTTGAAACATTAGTTGGAGGGATGACTGCAATTATCTGAGTTTCTGTTGGCTGATGCTGTAGCTGGTACTCCGACCTCCGCCTTCATCCTTCTGGAGAATCCCTCGCTGTACCAGGTCATGAATGTCACGAAGTGCCGTATCCTGGGAACACTTGCCCATCTTGGCCCATTTAGATGAGGTGAGTTTCCCGAAGAAGCCATCCAGGAGCTTGTTGAGAATCGTGCGCTGCCTTTCATTCAGTGACTGTCCTTTCATGGCATCCCAGAATCGTGATTTCGTCAACACGGTTTGCAGTGTTGCTTCAGATGACTCGATAGACCTCTTCAAGCAGCCCAGGAACCACTCGATCCACTCGGTTACATCAAGAGTCGATTTCTGACTGCTTTCCAGCACGTCGTAATATGCTTTTCGTTCACGTTGGATTTGTGAGGACATGCTGTAGAACCGTTGCGTGCTGCCTTCGGACCGGGCCAGCATCATGTCAGCCAGAGCGCGGGCAATTCTTCCATTCCCATCATCAAAGGGGTGGATGGTGACAAACCAGAAATGTGCGAGTGCAGAGTGGATAATCAAGTCACTTTGAGGCTTGGCATTGAACCATTTGATGAGTTGAGCCATTTCGGATTCAAGACGATCATAGGTGGGAGCCTCGAAATGCACTTTCTCGCGACCAATGGAACCAGACACCACTTGCATGGGTCCACTTTCCTTCGTTCGCCACTTGCCAACATTCATGCGCTGCATTCCCATTCGGCCTGTAGGAAACAAGGCGGCATGCCAATCGTACAGTCGTGATTTGCTCAGCGGTTTCAGGTGGTTGCGGGTAGCATCAAGCATGACCTCGACGATACCTTCAACATGGCGGGAAGCTTGTACTTCCCCTCCAATATCCAAGCCTAGCCGACGTGCAATAGACGAACGTACCTGCTCGAAATGCAGGTTTTCCCCCTCGATCTCACTAGTTTTCAGGACATCCTGAGTAAGCGTTTCCAGCGTTGCCTCCTCACGCAGGGCAAAGCCGATCCCTTCCATTTTCCCCAGCAAACGCCCCTGCAAATGTCGCACTTCTGCCAACTGGGTGAGCAATCGAGGTGGATCCCACTTGAAGTGTGGCCACTCTTTCCGCTCATGGATGTACATATAATCTCC
>CAYPJB010000455.1:0-3682 GCA_964410845.1 uncultured Bacteroidales bacterium
AATTCAGCCCGTGTTGTACGCGTTGAGGACGGCAAGCAAACGCTTCGTATCGATCACCATCAGGACTGGGTGCTTGGTTCCACTTTCTCGATTGCAGTCGCGGTATCGACCAAAACCGAAGGTCTGGAACCAGGCAAAGAGATGCGCCGGCGGGAAGTACGGGCCGTGGAAGGGGGCAAACTGCACCTCGTCACGGTTGGCCGCGACCGCGCTCTCAAACTCACCGAAGTCGAAACAGGCACTTTCATTGATGATCTCAACAAGCTACTCGATACCCTTCGCTGCCTGGCCAAGCACCCCAGGGAAGAGCAAGTCGCCTGCGGTGGCGATGATGGCATTCCCCGGCTCTACCAGATCTATCGCACGAAATCTCGAGTTGCCAGTGATCAGGACTTTAACCTCATCCGGGCGTTCGAGAAACAACCAGGCGTAGTTACTTCGCTTGCCTTCAGCAGCGACGGTACCTGGCTTATTGTCGGCAGTGCTCCATCCCAGCCCATCCGTGTCTACCAGGTCAGTGATGGCAAGAAACTGGGTGAGTTCAACAATCACCAGGGTGGCACGTTCGCTCTCGCGGTACATCCTGCTGTGCAGCAGTTTGCTGCTGCCGGACATGATGGAACAGTGCGACTTTATGATCTCACTACCATGAAATTGGTGCACAGTTTTGTTCCAGTGCCACTTGTGAGCAAGCGTTAATTCCTGTTCATCAACTGTCATCTGACTATTGTCAGACGGTGGAGCAGAGGTAGCATAATTGTTGTCTCGTCTTGGCGAGACGTTCTGTTAGCAAGGAAGAGACATGCCAGTGAACGCCAATCTCCCCGGAATGAAAACTGTGCTCGTTGTGGATGACGATCACGACATCCTCTTTGCCATTCGTGCAGCGGTGGAGAGCCGTGGCTACCGTGTGATCACCGCCAGCGATGGCAATGCCGGGCTCAACGTTGCAGAACGGGAGCGCCCTGATCTCGTCATCATCGACATGATGATGCCGAAGAAGTCAGGCTTTTTGGTGCTGGAACGACTCAAGGCCAAAGGCCGAGAGTGGATGCCCAAGATGATAATGATTACGGCCAATGAAGGCGGAAGACACCGTGCCTATGCTGAAATGCTGGGTGTGGATGAATATCTACGCAAACCCTTCTCGATGGACAAACTGCTGGAGACTGTCAAAAGGCTGTGTCCACTAGAACCAGTCAGCACCGAACCTAAACCAGCAGAGAGCGAATCAGCCTAGGGAAACGTAGGTCGTTTCTCGTAAACTCGATAGTTGCAATAGATATCCTGCTTTACTTGGACACGTTGTTCACCCTGGGCAATCTTCCACCGTCCGGTTGCCCAGAATTCGTAATAGATCCAGCGGTTTCGCGTGCGGTCAAACTCGCCGATTCCCTGCAAGGCCCCCGGCTGGGAATGGAGTTCAATAGTACGTTCTGGGGTCTGTCGTTTATCGACTGATTCAACAATCGCATGCAGTTCCGCCTTGGTGCGTATGTTAGTGCGATCGCTGGTTTGTTCTTTTAGCACATGTGTTAGCACAATCTTGCTGGGCAGGCGAGAATCAGCTGGAGCCTGCCATTCCTGCGTCCAGGAAGCTGGTGTATCTGTCCAGGTTGTGGTTCCCAAGGTAAGCAGATAGGGCGTAGCATGCCTGGGCTGGTTATCAATGGCTGCAATCTTCCACCCATACACATCACGTGTGAGCCGCCATCGTGATTTAGTATTGTCTAACTGTTTCAGCAGTTCGCTGGCTTTGCCCCCCGCTTCGGTCGAATTATTGATGCGTATTTTCTCCAGAGTAGCAAGAATGACTGCTTCGTTGTGAGTTTCCTTTTCGGAATAGTAACGCCACAGCATGGAATAATCGACATAAGATGTGACTTTCGTGCTGCCTTGCGTACTGATCAAATAGCGCTGCGTTTCTTCTACGAAGAAGTCCTGCCCCTGGCGAAACGACCAGACCAGCGCTTCGGGTGAAGAAGCACCTTGATGAGCTAGCAGAATGGTAAGAAAAAGACTGATCATAAAATGTAACAAACAGGTTCAGAGTGAACCTGTTTGTTATGAGTTGAAAAGTTAGTCTATGGTTTCTTGCGATTGACGGTATCGAGCCAGCGACTCCAGCGGTCTACTGACTTACCGAAGTCTTGCCCGGAAATGGATTTCAAAGCTTCCAAAGCAGCGGTAGAAACGCCAATGTCCAAGTCGGCCAGAAGCGGAATCAAACCAGCAGCGGCTGCAGGATCGTTTTTCAGTTTAGCTGCCGAGGCCGAGGCCAGGCGAACTTCTCTGTCCGGGTGAGTGAGATTTTCTGTGATCGATTTCGTACTCAGTCGGCGGAAGCGATTGGCAAGAGCTTCACGAGCCGCGTCTTTGCCAGCATTGGTGCTTAATTTTTCGATGGCTTCGACCAGGATCTCGTTGAATTCGCTGTTGCGTGATTCACTCATTTCATCCAGAATCGCAGCTTGCTTATCTGGCAGAGCAGTCAAAAGTTTCTCCAGCATTTCCTTAGCAACTTCCTTCGGGTTCTCCTTTTTGGGCTCTGTCTTTTTCTCTTTGATAACATTACTGGCCACACCTTCCTTGCCAGTGAAATCAACTTGCTGCAGTGAGCCGAGCAAGTTTGACTTGGCGAGGAAGAGCAAGGCAAAGGAAGTATCGATAACATTGCCACTAAGGAAGTCGAGATTCCAACTTCCATTCCGCTGCTGCTTTGACATCAGGTAGCGTGCGCCGATTTCAAACCAGTCCACGCCATCCATTTTACGCCAACGATAGAGGGTGGCCGCACGCTCCAACGACCAGAGGAAGTAGGTAATATGGCCTTCTTGCGGGTTGCCAGACACGAACTGGTTCAAGACAGAGACGATATAGGTGCGAGCAGCAGCCACGGCAGGGTCTTTTTCCAGGGTTCTGTAGACATCACCTGCTTCACCACCGCCAGCTCCTGCGCCGCGGAAAGTTGCCTGACGTTGTTCACCTTTAGCTCCAGCGGAAAGAGCAAGGCCGAGGATGCCCGCACAGGTCATTGACCCTGTTGCCTTCGCACCAATTTGCACATTGGATGGATCATAACTCCATCCACCTTCTTGTGTTTGTGCACTGCGGAATTTCCGTTCCGTCAGGGCTAAGGCCTTATCAATCTGACCAACTTGCTTGCCTGCGTATTTTCGTGATATCCACAAAGCTACCACAGCGAATTGCGTATTCGAATTGTCCACAGCTCCATCTGGGAGATGGTAACCCCAGCGCCCGTCTGCTGATTGACCATTCACGATCATACCAGCCAACCTCAGTATTGTGTTGGCATCGCCATGCTTTAGAGGTTTGTCTTTATTAATGCGATCGAGAAAGATTAACGTAAGACACAGACTGTAAGTGTAATTGAATTTTGGATCATTGGCGGCAGCTTTAACAACATTGTATGCGGCCTTTACCTGCTTATCCGTTACAGGTACTCCGCATTCCATCAAAGCAATGCCACACAGGGCCGTTGCACCGACAACCTGTTCATGGTTAGGAGAATTCTGTCCTTGGTAGACCCAGGTTCCTAGATTTGTCTGTGTCTGACGCAAAAACTCCACGCCAGCTTCAATGGCAGGCTTCACCGCTTCTTTGATGGTTTGATCATCCTGGACAGTCTGTGCTGCCTGTGGATAAAGCAAACAGACCATCA
>CAYPJB010000456.1:0-3658 GCA_964410845.1 uncultured Bacteroidales bacterium
GCCAGGATGAACACCACCATCAGCATGGTGTGAGGCCACATACCGATGGCTCCGTGGAATACTTCGGGGACGAGCAACGTAAACAGTGTCATCAGCGAAGCCAGGCGTGGGTGCTGGCACACCCGATAGGCGAGCTCGTACATCAACCGGAACAAAGCAACATAGAGGAGCGTCCGGACGATCATCAGTGGAAATACGGTGGGGCCCAGCAGCTTTACCCAGGGCCAGAGCAGCCAGGTATAGAGTGGAGGCTGGTAGTAGTAGCCCCACTCCAGAGACTGCACCAGCACCAGTTGTTCCGCTTCATCGTATTCGAGGTGATTCCATGTCAGCGCTCGACACAGCGCATGCCCGGCAAGAAACAGCAGAATCAGACCAACCAGCCAGCGGGGCATACAGCGTCCCTCTCACTTCTCATCACGAGGGACGCATGCTAGCAAAGAGATTCCATTCTGGGAACGCGAAGTGCTTACTTCTTGAGCCTGTCAATCAGGTAGGCTGACGAGTTCTTGAATTGGGCATTCGGCTGATGTGGATAGCTGACTATCACTTCAACCTTCTTCTTGCTGGCTGCCTCGGCAAACTGCAGTCCATAAAGAGCAGAGTGGGTCGGGTCGTCCTGATGTTCACCGAGCTTGGCAGGCTTCTTTTGATTGGGGTATTCGAGGAACATGGACGGATCGTCACTGCTGAGCAGTTCGATGGGAGAGTATTCCTTGATCCATGGAAGAATCTTCGAGCGGTTCGCGAGTGCGTCAGCGAACTCCTGCGGACGGGTGCCTCCCGGTTTCTTGAAACCGAAAGCATGGCCACCATAGATCGCGTTCGGGATCCACTCTTTCAATTGTTCAGGATCGAGACTGGTCTGGGCGCCATTGACCGCGACAGCCTGCAAGCGTGTGGATTCACGAAGCACGGGATCGTTGCTTTTAGGATCAGCCAGATCATCGTGGCATGCCAGCCAAAGGATAGTACATGCGCCAGCTGAGCTGCCATGAGCTCCGAAGCGTTTGGGATCAAGGTTCCACTCCTTAGCCTTGCTGCGCAGGAACTGCACAGCCCGGGCTGCATCATGCAGAGGAGCCTTGACGGGTGGTTCTACCTTCTGCTCCATTGCGTTCTGAATCAGGCGATAGTTGATAGCTGCCACCGAGATGCCGTTCTTCAGGTATGGCTGGATGGCATTGGTGCCATAGCCGGTCTTGTCTCCGGAAGTCCAGCCGCCGCCGTGGATGAGGATAACCAGCGGTGCAGGGCTGCTCGAGGTGGCTTGCCAGAAGTCGAGTTTGCAGCGTGGATGAGCGGAGCTGTACACGACATTGGCCCTGGTGGGTTCAGGTCGTTCGGGGGGCTTCTTGGCTTGTCCGTAGCAGAGGTTAACCAGAAGCAGCGATGCGATTAGAGTCAGAAATAGATAACGATGCATGATGCCCTCAAAATATGGGGAGAGATGCACGATCTTACCAGATTGCGCAGGCGTAGCAACTTCACGGGGTGAGCTTGTCGGCTGGCGATACTTCATGGTACAACCTGCCCATCCAGGGAAGGAAAGCGGTATGCGTCTCTTTATCAGCGCCGGTGAGCCGAGTGGCGACTTGCACGGCAGCAACTTCGCCCATGCACTCCGTCATGCTGTACCGAATGTGCAGATCGATGGATTCGGTGGACCACGGCTGGTCGCAGCCGGTCAGGATCAGCTTTATCCATTGGCCGATCATGCTGTGATGGGTTTCGTCCGGGTGATCAAGGCATTGCCCCAGTTCTATCGCTTCTTCCACCAGGCGGTACAACTATGGGAGACACATCGACCGGACGCTCTCTTACTGATCGATTACCCAGGCTTCCACTGGCACCTGGCCAAGGCAGCGCATCAGCGTGGAATTCCTGTCTACTGGTTTGTGCCTCCCCAGATCTGGGCCTGGGCTACTCACCGGGTGAAGCGAATGCAGAAATGGGTCGATCACGTCTTTTGTAATTTGCCTTTTGAACTGGAATGGTACCAGAGCAGGGGAGTAAAGTGCTCCTTCATCGGCCATCCCTATTTTGATGCACTCGCACAGCAGACGCTGGATGCATCGTTTGTGCAGGAGCATCAGTCGAAACCGGGAGGCATCGTGGCCTTGCTGCCTGGCTCGCGTACCCATGAAGTGCACGACAATTTTCCGATGATGTTGAACACAGCCCGCATCATCCATCGACAGATGCCTGATGTGCGGTTCCTCGTGGCAGGGTTCAAGCCGAAGCAGGCGGAGTGGATGCAGGAGCGCATGAAGCAGCATCGTGAACTGCCTGTCGAGATGCACGTGGGTAAGACGCCGGAGATCATACATCTGGGACAAGTATGCCTGGCGGTGTCAGGATCAGTCAGTCTGGAACTGCTGAACAAGACTTTGCCGACGGTAACGCTCTACAAGGTGGGATCGTTCTGGATGCCTTTGGTGAGATACTTCAAACATGCGAAGTATATCAGCTTGATTAACCTGCTGGCCGAACAGGAATTGACGCCAGAGTATCTGACGACGACTGATACATCGGAGCCGATGGCGAAGCAACTGTTGCACTGGCTGAGCGATGAAACCGCCTGTCAGCAAGTGAAGTCACAGATGCAGCAGGTGAAAGACAGTGTCGCGCGTACAGGTGCCTGCCAGCGGGCAGTGGAGTATCTGCTGTCGGATCTTCCACAGAAACGTGCTGCAGCCTAGATGCTAAACCTGCTAGACTACAGCCATGCACCTCCGCTCCACCTTGATTGATGACACCTATGCTGAAGCCTTCCGCATGTGGGCTTGTCGGCTCGTCGTCACTGCGGTGAACAAACGCTGGCTCCAGACGGCTGTGCAGACCGTTTCGGGCTATGGCACCTCGGTGATTGCCTGCGATGCGGAAGTCGGGCTCGAACGCTATTTGACTGTCGATGAAACGCTTGATGGACGGCATGGAGCTGCAATTCTCTTCTTCGCTTTTTCACTCGATGCTCTCAAGAAGGTGATCCCCAAGCGTGTGGGCCAGTGTCTGATGACTTGCCCTACCACAGCTGTCTTCGATGGCCTCGGCGAAGCCAGTGACAGGGTGCCCATGGGCAAGCACTTGCGGTACTTCGGTGATGGCAACCAGAAAAGCAAGTGGCTGGAAGGTAAACGCTACTGGCGCATCCCCATCATGGATGGCGAGTTTGTCTGCGAAGAGAGTTGCGGGGCGATGAAAGCCATCGCAGGGGGGAACCTTCAAATCGAAGCGGTTGACCAGTCGCATGCCCTGGAGGCAGCGGAACGGGCGGTTGATGCCATCGCCAAGGTGCCTGATGTGATCACTCCGTTTCCGGGAGGGGTGGTTAGTTGTGGCAGCAAGGTAGGGTCACGCTATCCGGGGTTACATGTGTCTGCCAATGAAGCGTTTGCCCCGCTGCTGCGAAGCAAATCGAAGACACGGTTGCATGAGGGGGTGAACAGCGTACTGGAGATCGTGATCGATGGTCTCAGTGAAGAGGCTATCCGAAAAGCGATGAAAGACGGCATATATGCAGCTGCGGGGGAGGGCATCATCGCCATCTCGGCAGGGAACTTTGGGGGCAAGCTCGGGAAGTTCCAGTTCCCGTTGCGCGACATCATTCGAGGTAAGCCATGACCTTACCACTTCACTTTCGCTGGAAGCGTGATGA
>CAYPJB010000457.1:0-3658 GCA_964410845.1 uncultured Bacteroidales bacterium
CATCAAGAGAATAAACCAAGTGATTCGAAATGATATGTCAAAATCGCTTGTTACTAGAATTCATGAGCAATTCGTCTGGTGTCAATCGTGATTGAACGCTAACACAAATCTTGCCTGACACTACCACAGCTTGGATTCTGCCCGGACTCATGGTAACTGTTTCACCACGAAAAAGGTCTTATATTGTTGCTTCTGATTTTTCGTTTCCAGAAACTGGATTGCAGAGTAACCTGCAGTAGTCGTCGGTACCAGTCGCCAGGTAACAGAAGATTCTCCCGGCTTGCCACTGCTGGATGAGCCTGTTCCGAAAAGGTCTATCTTGGATGTGCCTGTGCTTTTCAACTTAGCCTGCCCAACAATTACCCCATTGGGATACATCGTGGCTTTCATGGGGCGTGGATCGAATAACAATTTCAAATCGAGATCGAGGGATGGCTGACCAGGAACGTGTTTGCTTTTCAGAAGCAACGATAAGAGCACTGGCCTGTCAGTCCCACGTGTTGATCGTGTTGAGACAAAGCTAACTTCACCTTTGAATGGCCTAGTAACTACCACGATATCATTGAGAAGTTTGAACTCTGCAGCCAGGATACGATCCTTGTTTGCCGTGAAACTCTTCTCGAACTCGGCAGTTAATTCCGGTGCGAGGTTGCCTTGGTACCTGGTACCAAAACGACTCGCAATCTGGGCAATGTCATAGCCATAATGAATGCCTTCGTCTGGATACGTACACCACGTGCCGGACAAATCTGCGAAAGTCCGTGCTTTTCCCAGTCGAAAATCGTGAATTTCGCTGGTCCTTTTGGCGACCAGAGGTTGCCCAGCTGACTTGTAGTTTACACCTGCATAAACTGCCAAGTGCTGCAAATGGGCTTTTACGCCATCGGATACATCTGCAAAAGTTTCCCCTTTTTCTGCTGCCCCAGTTTGTCGGTCGATGGTAGCTGCACCGATGCCTGCAAAGTTATTCTGATTCCGAGCCTTCTGACTCGTGGCCCATTTGGTTTCTTGAATCATTTGGAAATAGGCCCAATCCCACCTCAACGGTGCACCAAATATGGAATCATGGCCTTCTCCTCCCTCTCCGTACTCAAAATAGAGTTGAGCCATGGCTTCAAGTTCTGGATGGGGCGGGCCAGATTTCGATACTTTCTTGACGAACTCGACAAGTTCCTGCCACGTTACATCAAAAGGAACTTTGCCACGAATGGTGACGCGACTGGAATCGTTGGCTGGAGGTTGCAGGGTTCTTGTTTGTGCCTCAACAACGGCAACACTCAGTAGCACGATTGCCAGTGATAAACATCGGTAGGTAACACGTTTTGCACCATTCATCTCACAACTCCAAACGTCTGGTGAGACAGCGCATCAAAGCAAATTCGATTATCCCAGCTTATGACGTAAGCTGTTTGTTTGCCAAATCCGTTAAGGTCCTTTGACTGTTATCGTGATTTGTGCAGGGTACTTGCTTGGATCCTTTTGCTGTTGATCAAGTGGGTAGGAATTTGGATCGGAAACGTTTTGCTGTTTGTCGACTGCAATCACTCGATAGGTGTAAGTTGGACCAGGGCCAGGTGCTCTATCAACGAAACTGGTACTGGTTCCAGGCAGCAAGTCTGATACCTGCGCGAATTCTGCACTTGGCAAACCTGAGTGAGATCTTTCCACGATGTAACCTGCAGCGTTGGCCACTCCCTTCCATTGCACATTGATCTCGTCACCCACCTTGGCAGCAGTTACTCCTGTGGGGGCGATCACCAAGGCCTTGAGCGTGCTCGCTCGCATCTTATTGGAAGGAGGGGAGAGTACAGGGGTGGCTTCGCCATTGTCGGCGATCACGTAGTATTCAAAAGTACGACCTGATTGAACAAGCTTATCAACAAGAATGACTTCGTCCCCTTTACGCTGGCCTTTGTCGACCAGAATCTGCTTGTGATCCTTAATCAAGATGAAAGTCCGTGCGCGAGTCTGAGAAGACGCTTCGCCTCGATAGACGTGGTAATTCACTGCTGGATCGGTGGATGATGGAGCAGCAAGAACCAACTGGATATTGCCTGCATTATCTGGGGCAGCAGCGAGAAGAATCGGGGCTGCTGGGGGGACAGTACCTGGCACCCGCACTTTAACTGCCTTGCTCCACGATTGTGAAGTTGCTGCAGCAGCAGGTATGCCCCAACGGTTCACTGCAACAACGTGGTACCAGTAGATGTGTGCGGGGGAGCGACTCACGTAGTCGTAGAACTCGGTTTTCCCATCAACCTCCCCCACGAGCGAATACTGTCCATCTTTTAACTGGCTATCAGGGATTTCCGACCTGTAGTGATACTTTCCCTGTTCACCAAGTTGAACAATCGGGTTCTTGGCGTCAACGGTAGCATCACCAGAGGCTCGCTTGAAACCGGTACCACTTGCGCGATAGATACGATATGATTCCGCTAATGGCACAGTGTTCCATTTCAATTGAACTGCTCCGGCCAGATTGGCAGGCTTAATGGAATGAGTTTCGCGTTTCCTCATGAATACGTTTGAAGTCTCCTCCTTGGTTTTGCCAACCTTCGCAAATTTGTCTCCTGTAACCCGTTCCGGAGTTGGTGGCAGCTTGTCAGTTGGAATAAAAGAAGCTTGAACAATTGGTGCTGCTGGTGGTGTCAGCGACGGTACTGGTATCAATTTGGTGAACTGAGGTGGCGATTGCCGGGGATGAGTTTTGTAGACTGCGGTAACCTTGTAGAGGAAATAATGATCTCTGGGTGGAGTATCGGTAAAGCCCAGCCACTTCACGGCAGGAGTAGAAGTAGATGGAGAAAGGTTGATGGAAGCCCCGCGATGTATACTGGTTTTATTCACTGTTGCTGACAACTCGGGATATTCTGAAAGTGTGGGGAGATCTCCAGTTGAAGTATGAACCAGTTTATCTTCTTTCTTCGATTCGGTGTCGATACGGGAGACAAGATACTGCACATCGGGTTGGTCAATAGCTGTCCAGATCACTTGTACTTTCCCAGACTTCAACGACGGTTCAGCGGCAACATAACCTACAGAAGGCGGTGTCAGTAAATCCTCGAGGTTGACCTTGGTAGATGCACCGGGACTTTTCCGACCAAACATGTCTACAGCAACAATCTGATAAGTAACCTCGCCCGGTGCTGCACTAGCAGCATCGGTGTCGTGAAATAACACCATGGGTTCCATGCGACTGAAGTTACCAACCTTTTTAGCCAGAGGAAGATCACGGATGAGAACAGGCATGTCGTTTAATTTCTTGCCTGCTGGATTATTTTTGTCGACGCGGAAGAGATCGTAACTGACCAGCCCCAGGTTAACGGATGGCTCAATTCGATCCCAACGCAGGCAGACAGTTGTTGCATCGTACTGGAATCCTTGCAACCCGGTCGGTGCTGAGGGGGGAGTTCCATTCTGTACGATGACATCACGTTCAGCCACCAATGTCTGCTTGGTGGGATCACCTTTATCGACCACCTTCAATACGTAGTGGTATTTCTTGCCAGCTACAACAGTTTGATCCGTAAATGCCAGGCCGAGATCATTTCCAATGGTGTTCGGGTGCAGCATGGCTCCAAGAAGAAGATTGCTTCGAAGCATGACAGCAGCCGATTCATCATCAAACTTCTGAACCTTTTGGATGACTGGTGTGGTA
>CAYPJB010000458.1:0-3655 GCA_964410845.1 uncultured Bacteroidales bacterium
CCCAGTCTTTCTGGGTGGTGATGATCAAGGTATCAGCAGGAAGCTGGCTGGCCCATTTTTGCAGATCATCAACATCGCTTCTCTGGTAAGCGTAATGATCAGAGAACTGGCGCTGGGCGATGATCTCTGAGCCAAGCTCGATCAACGTGTCCCAGAAGCTCGTTGGGTTGCCGATGCCACAGAAGGCGGCGATCTTTCGACCACGTAACTCATTGACGGAATGCACGCTGCTGTTGTTTTTCAACGATTGCGGACGATGTTGACTAAAGGCAATGGGGCAACCAGGGGCCAGCATGGTAATGCGTCGTTTGATGGAGTTCAGAGCTTCAGCAGTCGTGAAGTTGCATCGTGTGATAATAATCAGATGTGCTCTTTTCAGTCCGCAGACGGGCTCACGCAACAGTCCGCCTGGCAGCGTGTAGCCGAAACCCCACGGATTGGTGGCGTCAATCAGCACAATGTCGCAATCTCGCCTCAAGCGACGATGCTGGAACCCATCGTCGAGCAGTAGCACGTGGCATTCCAGTTCCTCGATGGCTGTCCTGGCAAGACTGACCCGGTCTGCACCTTGCAAATGTGGTACATCCTCTAGATTGTCTTCCAGCACCATGGCTTCATCGTTACGGCCTTGTTCACTGCCGTAGCCACGGCTGAGGATAGTGACTCGTTGATGACGTTGCCGGAGGAAGCGGGCAATGTATTCAACTGCGGGAGTTTTGCCGGTGCCACCCACTGTCAGGTTGCCTATGACGATGACGGGTGCGTTGACTGCTTCGCTTCGTAGCCAACCGAGGTCGTAGCCCAGGTTGCGAAGACGCATAACAAAACTGTAGGGATAGCTGAAAAGCCGCAGAAGCAATCGACTGAAAGTGGGTAGAATCCCCTGCTTGGTTCCGCTCACCATTGCTGACCATGACTCTGCTTGCATAGCCACATCTTCTTCCACAGTCTTAATTGCTCTGAACGTTTATAGCTTTTCTTGTTGCAATTGAGCAAGCGGAGTTTGTCAAAGACAGATTGAGATAAATTAGTTGCACTTGACGTACTGCGAAGTAACCTTGAGGAAGTGCGCACGAAGGTAATGGTGATGTGGTTACGTTTTCTGCCAGTGATGTTGCTCTTGCCGGCGATAGTTCTTGCTTTCTTTCTGCTACGCATTCTGTCTGACAAGAAGCATTGGATTGAGTCGATTCGGGAACGCTTCTTAACTCCCGCTAACTACTACTTGATAGTTTTCGGCTTTACCGCCGCCTGTTCTATTATTCCCAGCCTTACTCGCGGTGCATTTCCTCTGCCAGAATACCATGATGAATTCGCTTACTTTCTTGCAGCCGATACCTTTGCTCATGGTAGGTTGGCAAACTCTACGCCGCTGGGCTGGGTACACTTTGAGAGTTATCACATCAACATGAAGCCTGCATACTGCGCGAAGTATCAGCCTGGCATGGGATTGGTGCTCGCGGCTGGTCAATTACTCGGGCATCCCTACCTTGGAGTCATTTTATCGCTCGTGGTAGCCAGCCTGGTATGGGCATGGATGTGCAGACATTGGCTGCCACTCTCATGGGCTTACCTCGGTTCACTCCTTGCCAGTATGATGTTGATTTCCATATCTGGTGATGGCTACTTCGTTGGTGGAACCCTAGCCACGATTCCTACTTCGTTGCTTCTGGGGATGATGCGGATTCCAGTTCGTTCGTTACGTTGGTGGCATGGCACTCTTATGGGGCTTTCGCTTGTAGTCTACTTTTATACTCGTCCCTTCGAAGGAGCGTTGGCAACACTTTTCCTTGGTACGGCAATACTCTTCCGGATTCATAGACAAAAATGCTGGGGACATTTCTTCAGAAGACTTTTATTCGGTAGTCTTCTCGCCATAATGCCTGGTGCATACTTCCAGGCTGAATTCAATTATGCATGTACTGGTTCATATCTGAAGTTACCCTACCTGTTGCATGAAGAAGAATACGGAATGACACCGCTGTTTCTATTTCAGAAACCTCGTGCAGAAACATTGAAGTACCACCATGCGGAACTCGCACGGTTCCATCAAAACGTGTATGAATGGCACCAACTACAAAACGCTTCCAGTTATTACCATACGGCGTTTCTCTATAAGTTTGAGACTGTCTGGCACTACAGTCTCGGGTTGCTGTGGCCTGTTGTCATTTTAATGCAGTTCAAGCTCTGGAAATATGGCAGATTAAGGATGCTATTGCAGCTGTGGATTTCCATGGTTTTCAGTCATGTGTTTCTTACCACCTGGATTTTGCATCACTACCTGGGTCCTGGCTTACCTGCATGGGGACTGATACTGGTGTTTGGCGTTAAATTCTATGTTCGTGATGCTCCTCCACGATGGCACTATCTGGTCTGGTGGTTACTTTTCGCTTGTTTCACACAGTTCACAATCGATCGCATTATGGAGTTTGTGAATAAGCCTGCCTGGATGCAACAACGTCAACAATTGCAAACCCAGCTGCAATATGAGTCAGGAAAACATCTGGTCTTCATCGCCTATCCACCAGATCACGACTCTAGTGTTGAATGGGTCTACAATTCAGCAAATATCGATGGGCAGAATGTCGTCTGGGCACGCTCGATGGGTGCTGATAAAGACCGTGAACTAATCAAGCACTATCCACAAAGGAAGTACTGGCTTCTCAACATAGGGGCTGATGCTTCTCTGCAACTGCATTCCTATACACCTTAGAAGAATTGAGTGAGAGTTAAGTGCGAGATACCAGTAATTTCAATAATTGATCGACTGCAATCAGAGAAAACAGATCATCATTGATATGGCGATTCGATTCAACGAATGGCACATGGGGAGACTTCCAGTGCAAGAGGCTATCAACAAAAGTTTTATTGGCTAAGCTATCGAAACCCGGCTTGCCTTCTTCGTCGAACTTGGAGTAGCCACCCAAAGGTAGCACGACTTGAACCTTTCCTTTGCTGGCACTTGCTTTAAAGGCGACTTCTTTACCCAGGTAATCATTATCTTCTTCGCTTGTTCTGATGTACAGTGAGTTCTCGTTGACTGTAAATCGCTTCCGTTCACCAGTATCAATTGAAGAGTCATGTATATGCACATGATCGATTGACCCGGGAACGATAACCTGCGGGATACCAACCCGTGCTGCTGCTGTCAAACGGTGGGAGCCCATGGTGTCTGAATAAATTAGTTGTGCTGCCAGTTGGACGAGTGAATATTCAAGAACACCGTAGATGTTGCTATTTTCGAGAATGCTCCGTTCGAGTCCGCTGTCGTCATTGGGTGACATGAGAAAGAGTTGAGTTCGCCATCCATTCCGGCGTAAATGCTCGGAAGCATGCAGTGCCCCGGTTTCAGTGGCCGGATCGATGGAAATAGCAATTATCCGATGCAAACTCATGCGGCTTCCTTTTCCGAAGAGCAATCTTTTGCCGATTCACCAGAAGAAGCAATCAAGAAGATGTTGGCAAGAGGTTAGTTCTAAGTTAAACTATAACTGTAACAGTTCGTCTTGGCGAGGTGATGATGTACAACAGATTCATGTTAGGCTTTACCAGTGTGGTGATGGTCTGTTTGCTTTATCCACAGGCAGCACAGACTGTCCAGGATGATCAAAGCATCAAAGAAGCGGTGAAGCATGCGATTGAAGCTGGCGTGTAG
>CAYPJB010000459.1:0-3642 GCA_964410845.1 uncultured Bacteroidales bacterium
TCCGCCAGAATCTCTTGGAATATTGCAAGCTCGATACCCTGGCGATGGTTAAGCTCCATGAGCAGTTGGAACAACTGGCCTCTGAACTGTCATGACTTTTCAAAAAGAAGAATTAACGCTGAAACATTGAATCTCGTAGGGAAGATAGCACGTGGTACAGTATGCTGCTAACTGATTGATTTTAAGATGAAACCTGAATCGAATTGTTTTTGAAGTCTCTCACGTTTGACTTAGACTTGCTCAGTCGAAATTCCCGTGTAGGTAAAACTTTGCCATGAGCTGGAAATGTGAGCACATCCAGGATTGTAGCCTACGTCCGGCTGCCAATGTCGATGCATTTACCAGACATCTCGCAGCCTTAGAATGGAGTCTGATTGATCCAATTGTCATCAACGCCGAAGAAGATATCAAGTCCACCAACTGGCGTGATCGCGGCCTCCAGCCATTTAAGCATCAAGTACAGAATCTGATTACATACTGTCGTCGTTTGCCGGTGGCACTCATTGCTGACGATGTTGGTTTGGGGAAGACAATTAGCGCCGGCCTCATTCTCAGCGAGTTGGTGACACGGCGTCGTGTGAACCGAGCCTTGGTTCTTTGCCCCAAAGTTCTTGTACCGCAGTGGGTCGCTGAACTAGATCTCAAGTTTGGGATCGTTGCAGTGGAAGCAACGGGAGCAGAACTCGATGTCCAGTTAGAACGATCGACCCCTGTTGTAGTGACGACATACGAAAGTGCTCGTCAACGCCTTTCCAAGATTGAGCCAGGCACATTTGATCTGTGCATCCTTGATGAAGCGCATAAGCTCCGCAACTTGCACGGTACCAATAAACCACCGATGCTTGCTGAGCGGGTTCGGGAAGCTTTAGAACGACGTCCCTTTCGTTATGTGCTCATGCTGACGGCAACTCCAATTCAGAACAAAATTTGGGATCTCTATTCACTTATAGACCTGCTCAAGGTTGCTGAGGGTAAGCCAAACCCCTTGGGTAAGCCAGAGGACTTCGCCAAGCGTTTCTTGCAGCCAGGGACCGATGGTCGCAAACTTCGAAAAGATGCTGCAGCCAGTTTTCGTGGTGAGGTACGTGGGAGCCTCTCTAGAACACGCCGTGCTGACGTCAGACTTCGGTTTCCAGATCGTCACGTGGATCTGGTAGAAGTTCAACTCGAGCAAGCAGAATTAGAAATGACTGCTGTGGTGGCAAAACACATTGCCAGTTTGTCTGCTCTATCTCAGGTTTCCATTGCCCAGGCTATGATGAGCAGTCCTCGCGCCTTGGTTGCGCAAGCCGAGAACATGAGTGGTAGCATGCCACCTTCTGCTGTGATGGAACTTCGAAATGCTGCCCAACGGGTGCCATTTCCTGCCAAGTTAAAGGCCCTATTGAAACTTCTAGACCAACTCCGGAAGAACAGGCTTAATGAATGGCGAGCGTTGATATTCACGGTGCGACGTGAAACCCAAGAGATGATTGGCCAAGTCCTGCGTGAGCGTGGTATTGCTTGTGGCTTTATTCGTGGCGCCGATGCTCAGGCCAACCAAAAGTGCATTACTGATTACAGTCAGTCTCCTCCTCAGGTTCATGTGATTGTTTCCACTGACGCAGGAGCTGAGGGCGTGAATCTGCAAGCTGGTAACGTTGTTATCAACTACGACTTGCCCTGGAATCCAATGATAGTTGAACAACGAATCGGTCGCGTCCAGCGTCTTGGGTCCACATTTGCTAATGTCGTTGTTCTTAATCTCGTCGGTAAGGATACAGTTGAAAGCCGTATCGTTGCTCGCCTCACGCAAAAGTTGCAAGGTATCTGCCAAGCCATCGGTGATGTAGAAGGCATCCTGGAAGCAGCAGACCTCGACGACGACGGGAAGGATAGCTTCGAGTCCCGTATTCGAAAGATGGTGGTAGCTGCGTTACAAGGTCAGGATGTTGCAAAGTCTGCAGCTATGGTGGAGAAAGACATCGATGAGGCCAAACGACTTTTTGAAGAAAGACGAGATGAACTGGATCAGACACTTGGCAATCCGAAAGAAGGGGCAATGAGAGCAAGCCTAGTGGCACCCCGAGTCGAACGTAAACCACCAAGGCTCGATGCCAAGGACTTTATCCTGGGAGCACATCGGTTCGATGGATATTCGCCAGTCGAGGTGGAGCCTGGCATTTTTGAACTGAGAAAGCCCGGGCGCGTTTTCGAGCGTATTTCCTTTATCGATGACTTGCCGACCAACTCACATGGCACAGTCTTTGCCAAGCAAGCCATACGGGTATGCCTACCAGGTAAACCTGCTTTTGAGAGAATTGTCCAACACTGGGTCGATCACCATGGCCACAACATTTCCGACTTTCGGGCACTTTCCGAAGATAAGGCAAAGCAGATTGCACAGGATTGGTGTCGAGGCAATCGTTGTACATTCGTAGATGCTGCCTTTCAGCCAAGGGCTACGTCTTTTCAAGGGAGGGTTCACTTACGTGTTCGTGCAGGTAACGGCGTAGATAGCTTTGAAAAACTGCTTGTTGGTCGTGTACCTCGCCCAGAAGGTCATGCCCCCGTTCCTGCTGGCGTGGAAGGGGAGAGAATTTCCGTTGACGTGACGATCTCTAAGGTATTGCCGCAATTGAACAATAGCATTCGTAAGGCTGTTGAACGTGATGATGAAATCAAACAATTCTGTGCCTTCTATGAGGCTCGTCTTAACGATGCTTTGCATGAAGCTGGCACCGACGCTCATCAGTCTTCCAAGATTCGTAGTGATCTCCAGCCCCACGTTCACGCCGATATCGTGGCGATCGATGGCTTGCAATATGACAGTGGTACCGTTCAAGTTCGCTATCGAATTGAGGACACAGAATACTCAAGCATTCTTGAAGTAGTCCCAGCTTGCCGGCAGATTCTTCAGGAGCCTAAGAGGCTGAGGTGTGAAGCCAGCCAAGCTGATTGGCCAGAAGACAGTTTGATGAAGTGCTCGGTAACCGGTCGACTGGCCCTGAAACACCGGCTCGAGCAGAGTCCGACGGGTGAATATGCACTTCCGGATCAGTTTGTGATATGTGAGAAAACCGGGGAACGCATCCTCAAATCCGATGCTGCTGTGAGTGCTTCTGGCAAAGCAGTGAAGCGGGGCCTATTGCTTCGTTGCGAAGCCAGTGGTGATCTTTTGCTGCCCGAGGAGCTTGTGATATCCGATATGAGTGGCCGACGTGGCTCCCGTGCAAAAGCAGTAGTTTCAGCCATCTCGAATCGTATTGGATTGGCAGATGAAGGGATTATCTGTGCAGCTACAGGTCGTTTAATCTTGAAGGATGAAGCCATCCAGTCAATAGCAGGAGGAAAGTGGTTCGCCAAGGATCAGCTTGCTCATTCAGCTGTCTCTGGAAAAGCGGCACTACCCTCGGAGTTGATTCCCTGTGAATTGACTGGCGATCTTGCATTGGCTGAGGAATTAGAACAGTGTGCCATAACGGGGAAAAAAGTCCGTCGAGATCGGCTTGGTAGAAGCCAGGTTTCGGGAAGATTCTTCCTCCTGGATCATGCAGCCTACACCGACGATGGCAGACCTGCACTGCCCACCGAGATTGGCACCTGCGTATGGCTTGGTAAACGCATGCTCCTCTCTGAGCTTTCATCCTGTTCCTTGTGTGG
>CAYPJB010000460.1:0-3566 GCA_964410845.1 uncultured Bacteroidales bacterium
AATGCCTGGGCAAGGTTGGCGTCATTGGTGCGTTCACACTCGCACGATGAAGTGCGAGCAGGCTTGCCAAAAACTTCGAGGAAGTAGGAGCCATGGTTCTCATCGGGGAGCATCAGGGCTCGGTGAGGCCCGTGAGTATCGGCAGGCATGCCTGCAAAGACTGTCGGACTTTCTGTCACCTGGCTCACTGCGTCGAGTAATACTTCAGCCCCAAGTCGACGAGGATAGAAGCGGGTAAAGTTCTGCTTATCTCCCTTATTGAACTGATTGGGGATTGCACTGAGCTGGTAGGTTCTGCTGGATACGAGCGTCCGCACCAGTCGCTTGAGGCTCATGCCATTCTTGACAAAATCGTCAGCCAGGGCATCGAGCAGTTCGGGGTTGCTAGGTGGATTGGTGACCCGCATGTCGTCGATCGGATCAACGATGCCTCGTCCGAAGAAGTGTGCCCAGTAGCGGTTCACGATAGCCCGGGCAACAAAGCGATTGTTCTTGTCGATCATCCAATCGACCAACTTGTTACGGGGATCTTCGCCGTTGTCTACTTTCACTTCTTCTGCGTCGAGTGCTTTGATGGAGGCAGGCTTGTTGGTTCGCTTGTTCGTGGCGGCGCCATCACGACGAACCCAGAGACGCAGCAGTTGATCGCCACGTGTGTTAGGAGCACCCGCAATCGGTATATTCTTGCGAGCTACCCGACCATAGAAGCTGGCCATGCTCCAATAATCATCCTGGCTCCACTTCTCGAATGGATGGTGATGGCAGTTGGCACAGGCGAGACGCTGACCGAGGAAGACCTGGGCTGTATCATCGACAAGATTGGAAAGGTCTCGTTCTTCCTTGTACCAGACAACGGGCGGATGGGCAGTCTCATCGCCGGTAGCAGCAATGATCGCACGCAGGAACTGATCGTAAGGCAGATCGTTGGCCATGGCCTGCATCAACCAGCTATGGAAGGCATAGGTGCCTGGAGCACGCTTGGGATCGCCATTGCGTTTGACTTTGAGGATATCCGCCCATTTGTTGGCGAAGGTGTAGGCATACTCAGGACGATCAATGAGTTCATCGATCAGCTTGGCTCTCTTCTGCGGATCGTTCGACTTGGTGAATTGTTCCACTTCGGCGGGTGTCGGCAATGTACCAGTAACGTCAATGCTGACTCGACGCTGAAACACTTCATCGCTGGACAGATCTGACGGCACAAGGCCTAACTGTTGATACTTGCGATGAATGTGCGAATCGATGTAGTTGTTGTGTGGAAATGCATACGTTGGAATAGCCAGGCCCAATGGCACGGTTGCCCGGAAGACGGTGACGAGTCCCTGGTAACGGACCATGATGCCCGCTTCGCCACTCGTCTTGCCAACATTGACCAGGCCATTCGGTTCTACGGTAGCAATATCGGTTTCATTGCTCTCGTACTGTGCCCGGCGGGTGACATCTTCAACACTACCATCGCTGTAATGTGCCAGTACAGCGAGTTGTTGATGGCCTTCATTACTGAGCACACGCTGTTCGGGATAGACGCTGATTTTGGTGACCGTCGGATCTTTAGCATCGCCCCAGGGCATGCCGGCTGCAATCCATCGTCGCAGCACCTTGTACTCATCACTGTCTTTTTCCAGCTTCTTGCCTCCACCGTGAGGCATGGAACCAATCCCCTTCTTCAGGAGCAGACTTTCATCCGGAGCGGCAGGGAACAGCCGACGGCCCCGCCCTTCTTTCACCAGTGTCTGGAAGTCGAGATCTGGCTCGAAGCCCAGCAGCGACAGTCGAAACCCATTCTGACCGCTGGCTTTGCCATGACAGCCACCAGCATTACAACCAAGCTTGGTGAAGATGGGAACGATCTGATTGGGGAAGTTGATGGGCAGGTCTTCGCCAACCCTGGTGATTTCCAGTGGAATGGTTTTGGTCTGCCCAGCATGTTCGATGGTGAGTGTCGTCTTGCCATTAGCCAGCGGTACAATTCGACCGCCTGGCAGCGCTTTGGCTAGTTTGGGATCAGCAACGGTGAGCTTGGCTTTGCTGGTGATATCCGACTGCTGGTTCTTCTCGGTGAAAGAGACCACCATCTGGCGTGCATCATCACGGCCGAGCAGCGTAATCTTTTCAGGAAAGACGCTGAGCGTATTGGCCGAGGGATCGTGGCCGAGCAGACTGAGTGTCACGAGGAGTACGGTAGCGCTGGCTATAAACCACTTCATCGTTCGTACCTGGCGGGAGGGCAAGCAAAGCTCGCAAAGGCAAGACAGCGAAGTCTCAGCAAAGGTAGGTCGATGTTGCTGAGGAAACTTCTACTATTAGTTTACCCGATTGAGCGGGTGATGCAAGCAGAGAAGGGTGAACTTTCAGATAGATCGTGATTCTACCCAGCCCAGGTATTCACTAAAAGAATGCAGAAAGCCCGCAGCCTGAATGGCCACGGGCTCTTATTCCTCGGGGAATTATCTTTTATGGGCGGTGCAAGTCATGACATTCCTTGCAACTGCCATTAATCTTGGTGATAGCAGTCTTGGCGTTGGCCAGGTCTTTCTTCTCCGCTGCTGATGTCAGGCTGCTGGCCTGCTTCGCCAGTGATTCAGTCAGCTTCTTCCAGCTTTCCGCTTCGCCCTGAGGCTGCTTTTCCTTGCACATCTTCTCGCACATGGATGCCAGCTGTTTAGACTTTTGTTGAATATCCGTCCAGTTAGGCTTGTCCTTTTCGATCTCCGTACTGATCTGATGCCGCAGACCACCCTTCTTGAAACCCTTTTCCATGATTTCTTCCAGGGCATCGCTTGGCATCACTGCACTCAAACCAGTCAGGGCAGCCAAGCTGGTCAGTGCGACCAATGCAAATTTCCACAACTTCATCATCTCTCTCCTGCAAACGTGTGATGCAGATGGGATAAACAGAACCGGCCTGATTGTCAACGGGGTCTTCAGTCTCGATCTCATTCAAACTTCACTTCTGGAAACAGTGCCTGGTAAAAAGGAAACAGGCCACTGAGATTCTCAGTGGCCTGGTTTCAGTTGTTGTTGATCATCAGGAGAGCTTTAAGATGCCTGTCTTGGCAAGGACGATAACAGCCCCGACAGCGAGGACCATCGTCATAATGACGCTGACGAGAATAATCAACACAAGAGTGGTTACCGAAACACCTTGTTGTGGAGGTCGTTGCATGTATGGATCATAGTCCACTGGGGCAACAGCCTGGTTGCCCTGGGAGCTTCCACGTCGACGAGGGTCGTTGTTTTGCAGACTTTCCCGCAGAGAATTGTATGCTCCACTGGCGGGTAACCCTCGCTCCTCAGCGACTGTGTCACCGTAGGAGTCGCTGAGTGGTTGAGGCGTGGGGCGAGCTGCAGCACGATCAATCTGACCACCACCTCGCTGAGGATTCGCACGGCCAGGCAGTGATGGCACTGCATATCCCGACGAGTTCGAAGGTGGATCCTGTTCGTAAGTCTGAGGCACCGCCACAGGCTGACGAGCCTGACGTTTGCCAGCTTTACCCACGGGAGCAGCCTGGGCAACAGCTGCAATCACCATAGCGTGCGGCCGGAGTGCGGAGGCCACTTCT
>CAYPJB010000461.1:0-3565 GCA_964410845.1 uncultured Bacteroidales bacterium
GGGGTATACGCTCAAGCGTAGTCATCCATTAGCCCTACTTGCTTTATCTGGTTGGTTTTTCTTGTCAATAACTGCTTATGTCTGCAAAGCGTCCTGGCGGGAACATGATTATTTCTTCTTCCCGATTTGCGGGCTAATCATCACGGTGATGATCACAGGACTAGGCAAGTATTCTGAAACTACGACATCATAATATCACTATCACGAATATTCGTCAGAAACATGTGCCCAGGCGCATGCGTAATGGCGAATGCAGGTTTGGCAGCCATGATGGCAACCTGGGGCGTTACTCCACACGCCCAGAAGACAGGAACCTCACCTTCATGCATGCTGACACTATCACCAAAGTCAGGCTTTCCTAGATCAGCGATACCAATAGCTGCGGGATCGCCGATGTGGACTGGCGCTCCGTGTGCTAAGGGCATGACTGCAGAGAGCGCTGCAGCCTGATCAATGAATTCAGGCCTCATAGGCCGCATCGAGACAACCAGTTCCCCTTCAAAGATACCAGTCTTGCGGTTGAGTCGATTAGTCTTATACATCGGTACATTCACCTTCTCCTCGATGTGCCTGACAGGCAGGCCAGCATGGAGCATGGCTGTTTCAAAAGTAAACGAGCAGCCGAGTAGAAAGCTGACAAGATCATCACGCCAGTAGTCAGTGATAGTCACCGGCTCCTCGACTTTGACGCCGTCTCGATATACGGCATAACGAGGCAAATCGGTTCTCAAGTCAGCACCGGGTGCCACTTCTGACGGCTCCCAGTTGCCAGCTTCGATCACTGCGACAAGCGGACAAGGCTGGGGATTGCGCAAACAGAAGAGTAGAAAGTCGAATGCGTGCTCTTTAGGGAGTATCACGAGATTGGTTTGAACAAAGCCAGAAGCGATGCCAGACGTGGGACTATTCCAGTCGCCACTTCTACATGCCAGACGTACCTCTTCAGCAGTCGATTGTGCATTCAAGTTTGCCATGTCAACATCGTATCAAACGGAGCCTGAGCGTCCTGGGAAGATTCGATTGAACCTCCGAACCAAGGCTGATAATCAAATAAGGAAGGCTTTTTAACGAATAATAGATATGAACGGTAAGCCAGTCTCGCCTCGTCGCCCAACCACTAGCAGTTGGATTCTCGTCCTTTGTTTAGTCGGCATTGATTACTTCAGCACGCTAGCCTACCTGCCATCGCTCGCAAATGAAGTTGCTCCATTGATGGCACCCGTTGCTGTGACTGGTGTGGTGCTAGTCACTTTGCTGCTAGCATTGCCTGCATATTGTTATGTCGTCGGACGTTCCAGTGATGGTCGAGGTGCGACCGGCCTTCTACAGAAGAGCATCAGTGGCTGGAAAGGGAAGTTTCTTATCCTGGCCATCATGGGCTTCGTCGCTGCAGATTTCATCATCACGCGAAGCTTGTCGACAGCTGATGCTTCGGTGCACTTGCTTGCCAATCCTCATATTGAGCAACTGGTAACCGAGTACAGTTGGCGAGCGGAGGACCTCCAGCGATGGATCGGTGATAGTGGTGTCGCACTCATCAAACCATTCTGGAACCGGCAGGTCGGTGTCACACTACTGCTCTCGGTAATCAGCATGGTGTTCTGGATCCTGTTTGCCTCGGGCTTTACCAAGCGAATGCTCTGCTTCGCAAGTGTGATCGTCCTGCTCTTTCTCTGTAGCACAGCTTATGTCGTTGCCACTGTCGCATGGGATATCTACCAGCATGCCGATCCCTGCCAGCAATGGTGGAGCACGCTCAAGCATCAATCCTCGACTGACCTGCGTGGCACGATGATTCTGATGCTGCTCATCTTCCCTCAATTGGCGCTGGGTATCTCCGGATTTGAACTGTGCATGACCACTGTACCACTCATCAATGGTGAGCCGGGCAATGAGGTGGAGCAACGACGCCTTCGAATTAGTCGAGCACGCTTGATGATGTGCTGTCTGACCCTGATCATGGCCCTTTTTCTGATAGCCACAACCTTCATCACCACAATCCAGATTTCCGTCGATAAATTCTCGTCCGAACATGATGCACGACATCGGGCATTAGCCTTTCTGGCTCACGGACCGCTCTTTCCCTCGTGGTTTGGCACATGCTACGACATCATCACAGCAGTCATTCTCTGCCTCGCTGGCATCAGTGTGACCATTGGTCTGCGTGATCTGGTACCAACCTATCTCCATCGTCTGGGAATGGAACTGACCTGGGCTCGGAAATATGGTGTTTTTCTGTTGATGTGCAATGTCATCATCTTGATCGCAACACTGGTCTTCAGGGCGAGTGTTGATGCACAGGAAGGTGCTTACGCTACCAGCGTGCTGGCACTGCTGGCAGGTGCAAACCTTGCCGCAGCGGCAGATTTGCGTCGCCGTTACACCTCGGCGTGGGTTATCCTGAGCTTGCCATTCCTCGTCGGGTTGTTTTTCTTTGTTATGATGGGGATGGTAATGATCTGGAAGCAGCCTGGCGGGTTGATTCTATCTTCCTCTTTTCTCTTGTTGGTGTTTATCACCTCTTCGTGGTCACGATGGAAGCGGAGTTTGGAGCTGCGCTTCGCTGGATTCCGGTTCGTGAATGCAAGTACTGAGGCACGCTGGAAAGAAATGCTCGAAATCGAATACCAGATACTAGTGCCACACCGACCAGGACATTTCAGTGTCAGCAAGAAGGATGTTGACATTCGCCAACTATTCCGAATACCTGATGAAGTGCCGATCATCTTTATTGAAGCAGCACTAGGTGATACCAGCGAGTTTGAACATGCGCCGCTGATGGAGATTGTTCGTGAATACGATCTGGAGATTATTCGGGTGAATCACTGTAGTTCCATCGCACACGTACTGGCTGCTATTGCACTCGAATTCAGCAAGACCGGTCGACCACCTGAACTCATCTTCGGCTGGTCACACGAATCGCCACTAGCAGCTAATCTCAACTTCCTTCTACTCGGCCAAGGCAACATTCCGTGGCTGGTTCAAGAGCTAGTATGTAAAGCAGAAGTCAGCGAGAGCAAGCGACCACGCGTCGTAATAGGCTGAGACGTTCAAGGAATACAGAATGCCTACACCTAGTCAGCAACTCGATGCCTTCATCAAGAAGTATGACCCGGCAATCGCCAGGCAGGCAAAAACGATAGTCAAGAAAATGAGACAACTATTGCCTGGTGCCATCGAACTCGTTTATGACAACTACAACGCACTGGCGATTGGATTTGGACCTAATGAAAAAGCTGGGAAAGCACTCTTCTCCATTGCCTTGTACCCGAAGTGGATCAGCCTGTTCTTCTTCTATGCTTCGAAGTTACGAGACTCCAACAAACTCCTGCAAGGTAAGGGCACACAGTATCGTCACATCGTGCTGGAAACACCTGAGACTCTCGATGATCCCGGTGTACTGGATCTCATCGAGCAGAGCCTGGAAGTGGCGGACCCGGGGATCGATCCAACACAACCACGCCAGCTCATCATCAAGTCGATCTCGGCCAGGCAAAGGCCACGACGGCCAGAAGCCAAGTAGTCATCACTTGTGATGAACAGTAAGTTAGTGGTGTTATACTTT
>CAYPJB010000462.1:0-3560 GCA_964410845.1 uncultured Bacteroidales bacterium
TCCCATTAAAACTGCGAACAACATTATTGACAGCAAAACGTATCTCCTTCAAGATATAGCCACTCTATTTGAGAACACTTCATGACTACTTACCGTCGCGCGGCTTTTACTCTCATCGAACTACTGGTAGTCATTGCCATCATTGCAATTCTGATGGCCTTGTTGCTCCCAGCGGTGCAGAAGGTTCGCGAAGCGGCAAATAAGATGGTTTGCGGCTCCAACCTCCGCCAGTGGGGAATTGCCCTGCACAATTACCACAACGACTACAACAATTTCCCGCCAGCCTATGAAAAGAAAGTGACTGCTGCCTACCCGTCTGTTCCCGACAAGTTTTACCGCTGGTCGGTTTTTGCCCAGGTGTTGCCTTACGTTGAACAGGACAATATTCGCAAACTCATCAACACTGAAATTCCCTTGTACGATGCCACTGGCTCCACCGTGTTGCCTCCTAATCAGCCTGGCGTTGCTAACATGGTCAAGCTGCTGCTTTGCCCGAGCGACACCATGCAGCGTGGTGATGTCCGTTATGGGCCCAGCAATTATGTTGTTTGCGTTGGTTCCGGGGTCAACGGCGGGCAGCGCACAGGGGCTGATGGAATGTTCATTGTCAACCGGCATATGCGGATGGAAGATATGCGTGATGGCACCTCACACACTGCTATCTTTGCTGAAACGCTGCTTGGCCCAGGCGGTCCCGATGTCACCTCTGTCGATAACCGTCCACAATACTATTATGCCAAGCTCGGTGCTGGCCCGCTGACGCAGTCCTTATGCGATGCCAATGCCGGTCCCTATAAGACCGACCGTGGTCTTATCTGGGCTGATGGTGAATCCGTCGTATATGATCACGCTTACCAGCCGAATGCCCGCACCTGGGACTGTATGGCTTCCGGTGGTTTCAGCTTTCGAGCTGCCCGCAGCATGCACCCTGGTGGTGTGCAGGTTCTCTTTGGCGATGGCTCGTTGCACTTCTTCACCAACGACATCGATCCCTCTATCTGGAAGGGATACGCCACCCGCGACGGCGGCGAAGTAGTACCGGATTAACGAGTACGTAGTCAAATTGATTCAGTGTGATACTGCATTGGCGTATGTTCCATGTGTCGTTACTCGCAATGAGTGAGATGAAATACCATCACTGTGTAACCCACTCAGATGCATTCCATCTCCACTCCCCATTGTCTTGTAATTGCCGTATCCTACCCCCATGCAGATTGGCAAGACCAGCCAGGCCTACGCGATCCAGGACCCTGATGTCCGGTTGATGCTTCGTGTTCGCAATAACGACGATGCAGCGTTTCAAGAGTTGGTGACCAAGTATCAGCATCGGCTCATCGGCATCCTGGCTCATCTTTGTGGCTCTGCGGATGAGGCGGAGGATTTGGCACAGGAAGTGTTCCTCCGGGTTTACCGGGCCCGGGCGGATTATCACCCGCAGGCCAAGTTCAGCACGTGGTTCTTCACTATTGCCAACAATGTTGCTCTTAATGCCTTGCGGCGAAAGAAACGCAAGCCGTCCTATCAGCTCGATCCGTTGACCAGCAAATCAGGCTCGGTTTCAACTCGTCCGGAAGAATCGCTGGTGCCTGCTGCCGCGACGGAGCCGGACCGGCGGATGAGGCATCAGGAACTGGCCAGCGTGGTGCAACTCGCTTTATCACAATTAAACGAGCGCCAACGGCTGGCTGTGGTGTTAAATAAGTTCGAGGAGATGAGTTACGAGGAAATCGCTTCGGTGATAGGCATCTCGGCCAAGGCAGTGAAATCGCTGCTGAGCCGGGCCCGCACCCAGCTTCGCGACATCCTCCGTGCTTATGTGGAAACCGAACTGATGGATGATAGTCAGGTCGCCCCGATCATCCTGGAACCGCAACCATGAAGCCACCACCCGACCAACCCAAGCCTTCACTGAATCCGGATGAGCTGGAGAATCTCTCCGCTTATCTCGATCATGAACTCGATGAAGCAGGCACGGAACAGGTGACCGCTGCTCTCTCGCGTCGGCCTGAAGTGCGGAAAGAAGCGGACACGCTGCGCAAGACCTGGGAGATGCTCGATTACCTCCCCCGTCCGCAGGCACCCAAGTCGTTCACCGAACAAACCCTCACCCGTCTACAGTCGACCAAAGGCATCCTTCTGCAGCAAGGCATCAAGTGGCGACGCTATGCCATCGCAGGCTGGGCAGCTGCGGTGCTGATGGCGGCAGCGTTTGGTTTCTGGCTTACCTATTCATCGGGCCGGGTTACGGAGTATGTAGAGGTGCAGGCTCCCGTGCAGGACGTCCTTCCTGCGATGGAGACATCGCATCAGGAACCGGTCGTGATACCCACCGCATCCACTACTTCAGCAGAGCACAAGATACCACGCAAGGATATGCGTCTCTTTCCCCGTACTCCTGCTGAACGGGAAGCTATTTCCAAGCAGCGGAACGAACGGCTGACTCGCGAGATCGGGAAGGTGCTGAACGAGCTGCGCAAGAAAGCTACCGATGCCGAGCGTGAGCATCTCGCGGAACTCAGTCGGAAGGGGGGCTTGCCCTATATGGCTGCCGTCATCGAACTGGCTCGCAAATACAACATCCCATTAGATGCTCCGGTGGCTGCATCGAGCGATGCTACTTCACCGATGAAAAACCTCAAGAAGATGAACAAGAACAAAGAAGCTGGCGGAGAGTAACACCATGACGAACCTGCATGCGATTCATCAGCAGGGGCAAAGCCTCTGGTACGACAACATGAAACGCAACCTGATCACTTCAGGTGGCTTCGCCAAGCTAATTCAGGACGGGATCGTCGGCGTCACCTCAAATCCTGCCATCTTCGCGGCAGCCATCAGCACCGGCAGCGATTACGATGCAGCCATCACAGCTCTGGTGAAGCAGGGGGTGAGCGAACCTAAAGACCTCTACGAACACTTGGCCATTGATGACATTCGTCAGACGGCAGATCTGTTCCGCCCGGTCTATGAATCAAGCAAGTATGTGGATGGCTACATCAGCCTCGAAGTCTCGCCCCACCTGGCCCACGATACCGCAGGCACCATTGCCGAGGCAGTGCGGTTGCATGCAACTGTGAATCGCCCTAACCTGATGATCAAGGTTCCTGCCACACCAGCGGGTTTGCCAGCGATCACGGAGTTGATCAGCCGAGGCATCAGCGTGAATGTCACGCTCCTCTTCGCGGTGGAAGCCTACGAGAAGGTCGCACTCGCATACATGGCTGGGCTCGAAAAGCGACTGACAGCGAAACAGCCACTCAGCAACATTGCCAGCGTGGCCAGCTTCTTTGTCAGCCGCATTGATAGCCTGGTGGATGAACTGCTTGCCAAGGCGAACAAGGCCCCCGAACTGCTGGGTACGATCGCCATCGCCAATGCGTATGAAGCGTACGCCAAGTTCCTCGAACTCGAAGCCAGCCCACGATGGAAGACACTCAAAGCTGCCGGTGCCCAACCGCAACGTCTTCTTTGGGCCAGCACCAGTACCAAGAACCCGAGCTACCCTAAGACCAAGTACGTGGATGCCCTGGTCGCTCCACAGACGGTGAACACGATTCCGCCTG
>CAYPJB010000463.1:0-3543 GCA_964410845.1 uncultured Bacteroidales bacterium
TTATGCTTGGACGAATCGCTTACTTTTTATTGGTTTGGCAATGTACGCGCTATTCATTACCTACGCAGCTGCGTCATCTGGTCGTTCTCTGTATTCATTGCTCTTTGTGTTGCGGGGGAGTATGCAGGTCAACCAAGACGAGGTCATCATCAACGCCGATGAAAACCGCAACCAGATTGCTGGTGTGGTGAGGTATGGTCGATATATGGCTGCTGCCGCTGCAACGATTCTGCTTTTGTCGCCAAATCCCTATCGACTGCCAGTGTATAAGACTTTGGCCTGGTTGGTGTTAGCGATGAATGCCTTTGTGGGAATGAACTCTGGTAGTGGAGGATCACGGAGTTCGTTTATGCTCTCGGCTGTTCCACTATTAACGACAGCCTGGATTTATGCCGGTACATATAAGACGATGAGGCAGGTGCGACCTGTGCTCGCTTTGCTATTGCTCTTCGGCGCATTCTTTGGTGTCCAGTTTCTTTCCGCGAATCGCAATCAAGGAACTATTATCGGAGATGATGTCAGTTTTCGAATTGATCAAGTTGAACTCGACGATACGCGATCGTTGTCGGCATTTGCCATCTATAAGGACTATGAAATTATCATTGGTGGATTCCCCGAAAAAGCTCCATTCCAGAACGGGGCTTCTCTGGCTCCTATTGTGATAGGCTGGATTCCTCGACGATTGTGGCCTGATAAACCTTACCCGTTCACCCACGTTGCCAATCAGATCATGGGGTTTGACGTACGGACTGTATCTATTGCAGCTGGTTTTCCCGCTGAAGGTTATGGGAACTTTGGCTACTTAGGTGTCGTTCTGTGGGGTGCCCTTTTTGGCATGGCCTGTGCATTCGCTGACTTTAAGCTCACCAACCTCCGTCCCGGTCACCCTCTCTCTCTTGTTATGCGTGGCATGATGGCGGTCTGGGCTGCCATTCTGGTACGTGGTGGCACTGCAGAGATGTTCTACATGGGTGTCTTCCCGATCGGCTTCATGTGGATTTGCCTCTACTTCAGCGATCCGAAGCTCAGGAATACGACTTGATGCGTGTTCTGCACATTGTGCCCAATATCGATCCGAAGCAAGGCGGACCTGCACGTAGTGTGCAATCACTGGTAGCTGCGCTCAAGAAAGTGGAAGGGATGGAGGTGAAACTGGCTGCTGCAGGACCAGCGGATTTGGTGGATGTGCCCCTCACTATCCGAACACGCTTCTCTTTTCCCACTCCACAAGCCAAGGTTGCACTACGACAAGCCATCCTGCAGGCTGACATCGTCGAACTGCACAGCTTGTGGAATGGAGTAATCAGCAACGCAGGCAAAACCTGCCGGGAACTGAAGGTACCATACCTCTACACGCCACGGGGCATGCTCGACCCATATTGCCTGAAGACCCGAGGCTGGCTCAAGAAGTTGTCTGCCTGGATGGGTGAAGAACGCAACATCGCCGGGGCTGCAGGTTTCCATTTACTCTCGGATGAAGAACAACAGGGGATGCTGGCGGCACGTCCCTACCTGAAAGATCGCGAGTTCGTGGTTGCCCCTAACGGCCTGGGCCAGGTGCCTGAGACCATCAAGAAAGGGTTGCTCAAGGAGCGCTTTCCCGAAACAGCTGATCGCCAAACATTACTCTTCCTCGGTCGCTTGGATGAGATCAAGGGACTGGAACTACCTCTGGAAGCAGTCTCTCTACTGGAACCAGCCTTGCGGCCCATGGTACTGCTCGTGGGTCCCGACTTTGGTGTCGAAGCCCGCTTGAAGGAATTGACAGTCAAGCTAGGCATCGCCCCGTGGGTCATCTTCGCTGGCCCCATCTATGGCGACGACCGATTCAGCCTGCTGCTCGAAGCAGATATCGTCGGGCTAACCTCGCACTATGAATGCAACTCCGTGACAGGTACCGAAGCCTTTGCTGTCGGCGGCGCTGTACTGGCTACCGAAGGGGCCAGCTTGCGTCATGCAGGCCAGGCCGGTGCTGCGATGGTGGTACCCCGTACTCCACAGGCCTATGCTGAGGGGCTGCGAACACTACTTGGTGATGAACGCCGACGGCATCAATTGCGACAGACAGCCCTGCTCTACGCGAAACGTCAACTTGACTGGGATCGCTTGGTTCACCCGTTGGTAGAGTGTTATCGTCGCATCGTAGCCAGGCGGAATGTATCGAGTGAAATCCCTGCGAAGAACCTACATTCGTCTGCCACAATATAGTACCACCCCATAGCCATCCATAAGCTAAGCTATCTACTTGAGTGCGTTTTCGCAGGAGATTGCTTGCATGCTGGTGCTGGGAATTCATGATGGTCACGATGCTGGCGCCTGCTTGCTCCAAGATGGCAAACTCCTCCTGCATAGCTCCGAAGAACGTCGCCGTAACAGCAAGAACTGGGCAGGCGTTCCCGAACAATCACTGAAGGAACTCTTCAAACGCACTGGCGTTTCCCCATCCGATGTTGACCTCATTGCACTAGGCAGTCAGCTTCGCACCACCTTCCCGACTCGTGGGCACAAACCTGTCTACAGTGTGCTCAACTTCCTCTCGTGGGCTGGTCGTTCCCACCTCGGCACCAGGATGGGTCGCTGGCTCCTCTCTCGACTTCGCAAACGCAAGGAGTTGATGGAGTGCATGGAGAGCATGGGAATGGGGAACAAGACCGTTGTTCCTTTCGACCATCACCTCTCGCATGCTGCTACCGCCTACTACTTCCGCCCCTGGCAAGGGCCTGCGACCGTGCTCACACTCGATGGCGCCGGCGACGGACTTTGTGCCACGGTGAACAAGGCTGATGGTGCAGACATCACTGTCGTTGCCCAGACACCTAAATTCAACAGCCCTGCTGCGTGGATGTACTCCTCCATCACCGCCCACCTGGGCATGCGCCCCTACGAGCATGAATACAAGCTCATGGGTATGGCACCCTATGGCGATCCTGACTTTATTGGCGATGGCCACAAGGAATCTGTCGCGGACATCCTCCGTGAATCGTTCGACGTCGAAGGGCTGGAGTTCCGCAACAAGACCGGCCGTATCGCCAGTGGCATCCAGGCCTACTACAAGAAGCGACTCTACGCCCGCCGGTTTGATAACGTCGCAGCAGGCTGTCAGCTTGTCTTTGAAGAGATGATGCTGAAGTGGGTGAAGAACGCAATCGCTGCAACCGGTGTTCGTAAGATTGCCACCTCGGGTGGTGCGTTCCTCAATGTGAAGGCTAACAAGCTCATCCGCGAACTGCCTGAAGTGGAAGCGATGTACACCTTCCCCGCCAGCGATGATGGTGGTACTCCGATTGGCGCAGCACTGCTGGGGTATGTGAAGCTCTGCAAGGACAAAGGGGTCGAGCCTCAGTTCGATCTGCCTAAAGACATGTACATGGGCTTGGGCTTTGAAGATGCAGACTGCGAGAAAGCAGCCCAGGCATCGGGTCTGCCTTACAAGAAGATGGCCAACGTCGCTGATGAAGCGGCTCAGCTTCTAGTCGATGGCAAGATCATCGGCCGGTTCAGTGGGCGGGAAGAAGTAGGCCCCCGTGCCTTGGGCAATCGCAG
>CAYPJB010000464.1:0-3538 GCA_964410845.1 uncultured Bacteroidales bacterium
CGACAACCAATACGACGCTTTCTGATCACCCAATTGGGACGAGATTGAACTAAAAGAATCTTTTTCAAAGCAACAATGCGATGCAAGTGCGCATGACGAGCCTTGTACACAACTCCCATTCCACCACGGGCGACTTCATCCAATAGCTCGTAGTTGCCAAAAATTCGAGGTAACTTTTTTTCTTCCGCTGATGTGTTAGCTCCCGTATCGCTACATGTTTTTTCAAACCTGCCGACAGATGGTGTGGTAAGCATTGCATCAAATGGTGAGTCAGAAAACCATTCTGGATCAAGACTTATCTTAAATTCAGCATAATCATCGGGATGAGGGCGTTCACCGAGCACTTGTCGATAATGTATCTCCACTTTAAGCAGTTCTGATACGACTTCGTCGCTATTTTCTGAAGACGCAGAAGCAAGGAATCTAGCCATCGATGGGCGTCCTGCGCCGCTCACTGCTGCTTTCCAATCAGACTCAAATTGGTCACACAGCGTGTCTACACGCCGTGCAGCTTGAATGGATGGTCTTTCAGGTAACGGTGGAATTGGTTGTGTCATTATTCAGCACGTCCCATATTCGGCGAATCAGGCTGAGTTTCCGTTCGATCGTCCGTGGTGCTCGCCCAAGTCTTTGTGCAATCTCCGTGATTGAAAACCCTTCCATTTTCCAAATGGCAATAGTTTGAAGTTCAGGTTCTGCCAGTTGACCTAGTATCTGCCGAAATTCTTCAGCAACTTGCGCAGCAAACACAGGTGTGGGTTCAGTCCCAACCAGTTCTTCAAGATCAATATCTGTAATCCCAATATCACCACCTCGCTTGATTCTCCTCTGATCACGAATGGCGTGGCAGGCTTTGCGAATCGTTAGCGTTACCAGCAGACGCCAAAGATCATCCCTGTCAACCAGATTGGGAAATCGTCCGCATTCCGCATTCCGACAAAAGCTGGCAAACGCTGAAAGCGCGATATCTTCAGGGTCAGACGCAATCCGCCTTGTGCCGCGCAAGCGAACTTGTGCCAATTTAACTAACTGAGGAAAATATCGCTCCCACAGCATTTGCGCCGCAGCGTTGTCGCCATCCCGTAACAATCCGTACCAGTGTGTTACCGATCGTAAGTCGCCCATCAGGTAATGCTCCTACTTCGGGCGTATCCAACGCACCGACGATTGTAAGCACTGCCTAAATCGACTGCCACTGGAAATAACCTGCCATTAGAGAAATGCCCATTTGAATCTCAATTCCGACAATTATTTCAAGTTTCCGCTCCCCCACGTCTCCGCGAACCCCTGCCCTCTACAATCTTCGACATTTTCCTTCAGCTTGGCATAGCTGGGTGCAAGATGCTGGCCTAATAGGTGTTCAAGCTGACACGATGTAAATCCCTCTGTGCTGGAGAGGATCAAGAAACACTTCGGGTGGGCGACCATTTGAACAGCTACCACCGCCGAGCGGCGTGACAGGGTTGTTGATAGCTCGTTATTGCCAAGTTTGGAATTCGGCTTCGCGAGCATGGTCAGCCGTGAATGGGTCTTCAGTCATTACAGTCACTATTTACCTTGCGGGTGCAAGTTGACAGGACAGTGAATCATTAACCCGCTTCTTACGCTACCGCTACATACACCCCTTTTTGAAAAATACGATTGCTGCCATTATCGCTGAACAATTGCTGGAACGTCTGGTCGGTCAGTTGCTGGAATGCCCTGAGTGGATCAAGGTAAGGGAAGTTACTTCGTCCGCCACTAGAAGAGAGGAAGAGATTGCCAAACCCACCTTGAATGCCCTCGGTATTCATCCAGGCTGCTCGCACCTCAGTAGGCGGCAGTAACGTGGAATAGCGACGCAGGGCGGTATAGACGACTTTCCCAAGCCGCTGGGAATCAATCCCGGTCATCTGATGGGAGCCATCAGCATAGGTTAGGGTAACCACTGGATTCAGATACCATTCGCCCACCAGACTGGCACTGACAACATCGTATCCTGTCACTAGGCCGTGGGCTTTAACCATACTATTGAGAGTACTGTTGGTAAAAAGCGTGGGGGCGAACAGTTCTGTCGTGCCTGCCCCAATGTTGTAGAGCACGGTGTTGAAACCACCCGAGCCATTGGGACCCAGTACCATCACATTGTTGGCATCGGAATATGCGTTAGTCGCAAGACGAGGTGTGCCCATGATGTTGGGGATAATCGCCTTAGTATAGAAACCAGCAGCCTCTCCCCCTTGCACCACTTTGACTTCCACGCCGTTGGCGGTCCTGGCTGCAAAGACCATGTCCATGGAGGCATCACCATTGAAGTCGGTGAGAGCTACTTCCACGTTGCCGGTAAAGCCTGCGCCAAAAGGCTGGAAGTTCCCCATCCAGCCAGTGAAGCGGGTGCCATCATCGTGGTAAAGCTGTACATTCCCGGTACCACCTGTTCCCTGGGCGCAGACGATATCGGGCCTCCCATCGCCATCGACATCACCGATAGCCACATGAACCCCGCCAGTAAACGACGGAGTAAATGGAATGAATGAACCGGAAGCCTGATGGGTCAACGGATTATAAAGTGTGACCAGGGACGGTTGCCCCGCACCAGCACCCAGTGCCACTGTGGGGCCAGTGACAGTGACCGTCACTAATGCAGTGGATTCCAACCCTTCCGCGTTTTGAATGGTGTACGTGAATTGTTCCGTTCCTCGATACCCGGGGGTCGGTTTGTAATCTACTCCCAAACCATTGGAATTCAGAGTAATTTGCCCACCATGATCGCCGGCACTGAACGACTTTATGAAAAAGGGTGTTGATTCGATTTCAGCAGATTGATCGTTAAGCAACAAATGCAGAAACACTGGATTGAGCGATTCTCTGATCTGAAATCTGTCTGCGTTAGCAACGGGGGGATCGGTTACGGAAACAAGGTCTATATTGAACCTGCCAGTGAAGGCAGGCGGAGCATAGTAGGAGGCCGTCTCCAGTCGGGCACTGACCGAAATCGTCCCCATCCCAAACCGATTGGCAACTGGAGTAAAGATCATGGTTTCCAAGGCACGATTTAAGTCGGATAGTTTCCCCAGCATCAGATTGCCGGAGAAGATCGTAACCCCACTGGTTGGACTGAAGCTCAAGGATCCTGCAAAGGGCGAGCTATAAGAGTAATCAACATTGGGTTGCAACCACATGACCGGATCACTTCCATCAGCAGTCAAAATACCCAGGCGATTATTCGGGTCGGTCCCGATAGCCAATGGAACGTCTTCCAAAGTTGACAAGCCACTAGGTACAGTTACGAGGAAGGGCTTGATGTATACCGTAGCAGTCGAGGTCAAACCGCCTGCATCCGTGATGGTATAGCTGAACTCGTCAGCAGCAGTAAGTGTGTTTGCAGTTACGTGAAAACCCCAACCCTCGGTGCCTCCCAGGTTAACTAATTGAACCTGAGCTCCATGCATCCCCTGGGTGTAAGACACCACCTGCAACGGCAAACGATCAGTACTGATATCATTTGCCAATGCCATGACTAATGCTTGATAATCTCCCCCTGCCATACGAGACAAGG
>CAYPJB010000465.1:0-3515 GCA_964410845.1 uncultured Bacteroidales bacterium
TCTTGCTCTACCATCGAAGCAGAGTTGTTGCCGTACACGATGGTGTCAAAGAGGTGTCGGAACTGCTGGAGCATGTCGCGAAGCGTTGGTTCCGTCTTGGCAACGCGGGCGATCTGCTCATCGTTAAAGGGAAAGATAGCTGAACACTGCTTGCTTTCGTTGCCTAGCTCTTCGAGTGCTGGCTTGAGACGCGCTGCCACCACTTGCCAGACCAGGTAAGGAGCAGGCGGTTCCAGGCGAAGTGCCTTGATAGTGCCGAATTTCGGTAAGTGAATGGGGTTGTTCAGGCGATCCTGAATGTAGCCATCCAGGCTGGGGACAAATCTGTTCCAGAGGCCTCGTTCTGCAAAGATCAGGAAACATAGTCCATCAATGCGATGAATCAATTGCACAATGCCTGCAAAGAATGATTCACTGATCTTGTGGGCATCTTCTGTTCGACGGACAAGCAACAGGTCTTCCAACTGATCGAAGGCCACCACAACGGGTACCTTCAATGTCAACATGATGTCCATCAGTGCTTTAAATAGCGACAGCACCAAGTCTGCTCGTCCGGGGCGTACCTGGAAATCGAGCCGGGCGAACCCATCTGTCAGGAAGTCAGCCAGAACCGTCTCCTGCTGCAGCAAGGTAGCCATCACAAAACCCTGAATGATACGGCGACGCATTTGACCGAGCGTAGCACGTGGTTCATGGGCATCCACATAACTGTTGATGGCCTCAGACATCTTCTCCATGTCCAGTTGTGCTTCCTGGCAAGCCTGGCGAACAGGCATGCAATTGGGTTTGCTGATGGTTTCCAGCAGCCATTGGCAGCGTTCTTCCCCTTGGGTTTGGCCCAGGCCCAGTTTACGCACCCAGCGGGCCAGGCTGGCTCCACCAAAATACTGGCTGCGTTCGGCGGCAGGCATGGCTTCCAGCGTCTGTCGCAAGTAACGCTTGGTCAATTCCTCGCCAATGAATTCGATAGGACGCTTGCCTTTTTGTTTGCCACCGGTGAGCAGAGTGTCAATGACCTGGAATAATACATACTCCGGGAAGTCCGTCCCTTTCTGGTAGGTGCCAGGCGTAACTACCAGTTGCCAGCCCTGGGCGGGGCCATGCTTGAGCGAGTGAAGCAGGTGCGTCTTGCCTGCACCTTTATTGCCGAGGATGGGAACAATCTCTGAATGTGTTTTGGGATCATGGCGATATAGATCGACAACTGCCAGCAGTTGCTCCCGTTCACGGGCATAGAGTTCAGCAACGTGATAACGGGAACAGACATCATCATCCGGATGGCGGGCGAAGTAGTTGCGAAAGGGATTTCCTGTTTTCCGCAGCATCTGCATGGCTTTTGCAGTAACCGGGCGTTCTTGTGTCACTGGCATGTTAAATCCCTTCCGTGGTAACTTGTCTTCGTGTTCGAGGCTGATGAGTTTAACCGAGTGCACTGGCGTAAAAGGCCAGGCTATGTCCTTGCAGTAAGGCCAGGCTCGGTTCCGGTAATTCGTGTAATGGGCCAGTCCAAGGTTGTAGAGCAATTCGGCGTTCGGAACAGAGTTTACGCAAGCCATCGTGGAATGTACCCACGCTCATTTCAGGCATGGTTTGTCTGGCCTGTTGATAGAGTTCGGTGAGTGGACAGTCTTCGGCTGGCCGAGCGTTCTGGCGTTGTTGCAGGTAAGTTGTTACTGCTTCTTCCCAATTGGGTACTGCTACGCGACTTTGTGTTACCTGTGGTTCGACGCAATTCGACCGGAGCATCTCCATTTTGTTTCGTATGGATTCAACTGTCTGATGGGCTTCTCGAACAGACAGTTGCAGCTCATGCAGCCGACTTTCAGTCTGACCTAACTGGTTCTGCAATTGTTCGAGCAGAGGCCGTGGATTGTTTTGAGCCAGTACGTATCGCACGCCTGCTTCGGTGATACTGACAAACTGAACGACAGTTTTCCCTTTGCTGGTTGTCCTTTTCACTTCCAGCCAGCCTGCGGACAAGGCTTCCTGAGCCGTGGCTTTGCCAAGGACAGTGCAGGGAAACAGTCCAGGCTGGCTTTTGCTTTCCAGCAGTGGTATGGGTTGTGAGGCAGCGTAGGCTACAACTAAGCCGGCCAGGAGTTGCGAATGATGCTTGGTCGAACTCATGAAGCCATCCATGGCTTGGGGTTCTGGTGTCTCTGATCGACGCATTATGCACGAGGAACGTGGATGCATCAAGTGCAGTCATCGCCTGATTAGACGTTGACATACCAGTTCACGCAAGGGTACATACTGACCACCATAAATGCACATGAGGTGGACTGAATGTCGAATGGGGAGTGTACTGGCAACTTGCAGTCAGAACAAGCGGAGACTTTCACACTCGGCTGGAAGGGTATTTGCATCATTTTGCTGTTCGGGACCAGTCTGCTGGTGGCCTATCATCTGAGCGGTCGTGCATTGACGATGCATGAAGTCATATTTGCTCAGCCAGCGAAGGAGATGCTCGCCAGTGGTGATTGGCTCGTGCCTCGTATCGCCGGCGAAGTCTTCACTGATAAGCCGCTTCTGACAATGTGGTTGATAGCAGCTTGCATGCAACTGTCAGGAAGCGAAAGTGAATGGGTGGTACGCTTGCCAAGCAGTGCTGCGATGCTCGTAACAGCACTGATGATAGGCATGACTGCTGCCAGGTGGTTGGGGAGACGTATTGGTATACAAGCTGGGCTTATTCAATTATCCAGTTACTACATGCTGCAGATGGGGACGCTGGCAGAAGCGGATATGCTTCTCATCTGTTCGGTAACTGCATGTTACTGCTTTTTTGCATGGAACAGGATTGATAGTCCTGCTGGCAGGATGACAGGTCGCTGGACACCCTGGGGGTTTCATGGGTTGCTGGGGCTGGTGTTCATGATCAAAGGACCAGTCGGAGTCATTTTTGTGGCATCAGGACTGGGTTTGTTCATGTTACTTCGTCGCGATTGGTCGCTGTTACGGTTCTTCTTTCATCCAGGCGGGCTTCTCCTCTTTGCGCTTCTGGCACTGCCCTACCCCTTTCTGGCAGGCATGCGTCATCCACCGATACTGGAAGATTGGCTGATCCATAACTGGGGACGATTCCGTGGAGAAATGTCGCATTTGCAGGAGCGTCAACCGTTTCTTTTTTATCTTTACCATTTGCCATTGATGCTGCTGCCAACTGCTCCGTGGCTGATTCTGGGGTGTTGGGATAGGTCTATCTGGCAGAAGCCTATTACCAGGTGGGCATGGTGCTGGTGTGTTCCTGGTGTACTCTTCCTGAGCTTGTCTGCATGGAAATGGAAGCATTACATGTCGCCCGTGCTGCCGGGGCTGACGTTATTCATGGCTTGTGGGTTGGATCGCTGGCTTTTTTCAATGGCTGATGTATTGCATAGATTCTGGCGACCGCTGATGATCATGGTTGCGACAGTTTCTGGTGTCAGTTTTATCGCTGTTCTGGTGACTGAGCCGTTAGGCAAGATCCCACTTCTGATACTCATTCCAGTGTTAACTATCGCTTCTCTGGTGGT
>CAYPJB010000466.1:0-3499 GCA_964410845.1 uncultured Bacteroidales bacterium
AACCTGTGACCCTCGGTTTAGGAAACCGATGCTCTATCCCCTGAGCTACGGGAGCAATACTATCATGATAAAGAAGACGACAGCGGAATACCAGACGTTCACACAAGCAATCAGCGATCAGTTGTCAGCTTTCAACCAAAACTTGCAAAGTACCCCATTGACTTGAACTACGATCACAGTGATACTCTCTCTCGTAACAAATCAACCAAGTTGTCTGCAGATAGCCGAGAGCTTTATGGGTTTCCACCAAACCACCACGCATCGTAACGGCAAGCATTCCTACCACCAGATCGGTCTCGTTCGCGGTCAATTCGGCGACATACCCGAAGACAACTGGCTCGACTTCATTGCCCAGGCGGGGTTCGATGGCTGGGAAGAGGCATCGTGGGAACTCGAGCTAGCCAAGTGTGCGACCGATGCAGGCGCTGCTGCATACGCTGCGGAACGGGTAGCCAAGGCTAAGAAGCGAAATCTGGAAATCTTCACGGTTGCTGTCCACCTGCAGGGCCAGGCGCTTGGCGATGAGCCTTCAGCCAAGACACTGCAATTCTGTGGTGGCGAAGCAGTGGAAGCCTATAAGAAGTGGCGAGCCAGCGGGAAGAACCCGCCTCGCGAGAACCCGTACTATGTGCCCGAAGAAGTGGGCAAACTGATCCACAAGCAAGCACTCGAAGCACTAATGGCTACCGCGCGCCTGGCCCATCACCTGGGTAAACTGCAGGACCGCAAGGTTTGTCTCCCCGGCTTCACCGGCTCCCCAGCCCACGCCTGGAGTCATTTCTTTGAATTCCCTCCCAGACCAAAGTCCATCGCAGGCTTCCCCATTCCTGATGCGATTGATGTCTCACTCGAACTGATTGCTGAACGCTTCGCCCCGTTCCTTGATCTCTGCAAACAGCTTAGCGTGACCTTCGATCTCGAATGCCACCCCAGCGAACGTGCCATGGGTGACCTTGAATCCGCTGGCGACTACCTCCGTTTCATGCACAAGGCAGGCTACGCAGATGTCGTCGGCTTCAACCTCGACGGCTCCCACATGGAATGGCAAGGCGTCTCCGTCATCGACTTCATTAGAGAATATGGCCCCCACATCCACTGCGCCCACATCAAGGGCGTCTGGGTAGCCAAAGAACATACCCGAGCCGGTAAGCTGGGTGGACACCGACCGATGGGCTCAAAATTAAACGGATGGAACTTTGTTACCGCAGGCACCCAACGCGATGCCAACAGCGTGGAAGAGATCATGATTGAACTCAACCGCTCGGGATTTGACGGCGCAGTCAGCATCGAATGGGAAGATAACGATGCGGAGAAACGTTCGGGGGCGAAAGCAGCCTTGGCGAATGTGCATCGGGGTGATTTGCCACCAAGCTTTGGGCGGCATGATGAGACTTTGAAAGCGTAAACGTATTGACAACAACTCATCCACCAGCTGTGAAGCAGGATACTGCGTTAGCAGCAAAGCAACGGCGGGGTTATCGTCGTTACCTGGTACTTGCATTGCTGTTGATTGTTGGGCTATTTGCAGTATCGATATTCTGGCATGAAGTGCAGGACGGGCTGGATCGGCATTCCCTGGAGCAATACCTTTCCGAACTAGATCAACGTGATCCTGACTGGCGTACGCGACTTTACGGCAAGCCTCTTACAGAAGCGCAATTGGCCGATGATCTACAATGGGAAACGCTTCGAAAGATTCACCAAGCGAATATCAACGGCTGGTTCCCTTACAGACAAGGGCTCTATGGCGGCATGTATCAGGACCCTGCCGACCCTGCTGCCGTGCTGTCAACGGAGCAGCAGGAATTCATGGAGGCTGCCCATCTCTTTTGGCAGCCAGTACTGACGAAAGTAAACGAACTCGGTGGGCTGCCTGCTCACCACCGCTATGTGGATATGAATGAACGTTACGACAAGCGTATCCAACAGGCTGGCGGGATGTATCACTCTGATCGCTACGTGTTTAACGAAGGCATCGAAGTTGAAGTTCTCTACCACCTCAGCAAGAATGATCCTGCAGCAGCTGTGCACTGGCTTTGCATGGGCAAAGAGCCCACAATAAATCAGCTTTACGCTACCCCATTTCTGATCGAACGGCTTCTCAACCTGACCCAGCCAACTATTCCGCAATTAGAATGTCTTCAACAATTGCTCACGAAGCAAATGGAGAGCATAGAACACAACTTTCTGTATGGCCTTGGGGATGATCTGCGCATGATGGACAAGCTCATGGAAGAGCTGAGCCGTGCCGATCTACCACTGCGTGACCTGGATAATCTGGGGGAACAGTTGGGGTTCATTCAACGCAACTCATCATGGAAGTCACTGTCCTGGTTCGATAAGCCTCGCGAATGGTATCTCAAGTTACAAATCAGACATCTCTTCAGAAGGCCATACTGGCTGTCGCTGAAATTGCATCAGTTGGCTGATCGTATTACCGCTCTGGTACAACTCGAACCTGCACAGCAGTGGTCAACTTGGCTCGCTTTTACTCAAGAGAATCAACTACCATTTCGCAGTTGGTGGAAGGATCAGTCCAGGAACTATCCTGGAACTCATTCGATACCGAAGGCATTGTTCTTGATCAAGGGTCGGCACCTCCATGACATCATGGTGTATCAGTTCAATGGCAAAGCACAATTAGCCAGTGCCTTGGCTGCAGTGCTCGCCGAGAGATATCGCTTGGAACAGGGACGATTCCCAAAAGAGTGGAGCGAATTGTGTCCACGCTATCTGGAAAAGCCTTTACTCGATCCGTTTACCGGCTTGCCACTTATTTTGAAGCAGAACAGTTCTGGAATGGTGATCTATTCGGTGGGCCGAGAGAGGAAGGACGAAGGTGGCGAAGTCCTCAACAACGATCACTACTGGCTGTATGGAAACAAAGGTTGGGACATGAAGAACAGCAACGTAGGCACACGCGTTTATCTTCCAACCCTTCGACGACAGCCTGCCGTTGAACTGAAGGATGACTGTCGCTCGATACTGCAAGAGAACACGCCTGAACTGTGGAAGAAGCTCAAAGAGAAGCCAGTTGAATGAGGCTCAGTAAAGGTTCTTACACTACAATCGGATACGGTTCGGAGCGAAGAGCATTCCTAGAGCAGTGCGTCACTTACTAATCCCACCTCACCAAAAACCCCTTTTCCTTCCTGATGACCGCTGCCAGCTGGGCCACCGTTTCGCACTCATCGCCCAGCACTCCCGGGCACAGTTCCACCATTCGCTCCGCAGCTTTTCGATCGCTGCAGCATCGGCATTTCCTACAGCCTTGAAGAGTTGTTTGGCTTGAGGATGTATCATGGCAGAAAGGTATTTCTCTAAGTGCAAACGGCATCAATATTTAGCATGCAAAAATCAAAAGAACTCGAATTAGCGACTTTACCTGCGTCTGCAACAGTGTTCAATATTCGCCATGAACTACTGGATCACAGAATCACGCCATGATAGCATAAATCCTGTCGTGCGATAGTTTCAAACCCTTTTGGCATGAGTCTCA
>CAYPJB010000467.1:0-3481 GCA_964410845.1 uncultured Bacteroidales bacterium
TTACCAGGCCTGGAGATGCCGATGGGTAGATAGTGGAAGGGCAGTTGGTGGGCAGCACACCACTCTGCCATCTGGGCAAACGGGGTACCAGAGTGGGCAACACTGCTGGGACGAAGATCAAAGTGGGCATCAATGTTAATGATGCCAAGCTTGTCCCATCGACGCTCTTGCACCAATCCCTGAAACGTACCCCAAGCCGTTTCGTGCCCGCCGCCCAGTACCAAAGGAAGATGCCCACGCTGAAGCACTTCCGCAACAGCACATCCTAAGGCTCGCTGACCTGCTTCGAGTTGCTGTTCATGGAATACCACATCGCCTGCATCATAGATTGATGTCGACTGATGCCAGGCCAGCGGTGCCAGTGCTTGACGAAGTGCCCGAGGAGCGAAAGCTGCCCCTGTTCTTCCCTGATTGCGACGAACGCCCTCATCACTGGGGAAGCCAAGAAGTGCAATGCCTTGTTGGAGTACCGGCTTCAGCCGGCCAGCGTCCCGGCGATCGATAGCGTTGCCGCCTAAAGGCGGTACTCCAACAATGCACTGATGCCAACGCTTGGCTGCATCTCCTTCGCTGGCCGAATCATCACGCCCTTGCCAGGGGGACATGTCAGGCGATCTCATGCCGAACTCCCCGGTAGATGCGTTGCTTCGGCTTGTGAACACCCAACGAACAAACCAGTTCGGCAGGATGACTGATATCCCAAACGAGGAAGTCAGCAAACTTGCCAACACTGAGCGTTCCATGCGTAGACTGTCGTCCCAAAGCCCGGGCGGCATGTTGGGTTGCTCCACGCAGCGCTTCTTCAGGCGACAGACCGAACAGCACTGCTGCCTGGTTCATGGCTAATCGAATGGAAGCAAATGGTGACGTCCCCGGATTGAAGTCGGTCGCCACTGCCATTTGCACCTGGGCTTGTCGCAGCAATTCCACTGGTGGCTTCAGGTGTTCTCGCAGGAAATAGTAAGCACCGGGAAGTAGCGTTGCTACCGCACCACAGCTCTGAAGTGCTTCAACACCAGCTGCATCAAGATATTCGATATGATCTGCTGACCAGGGTTGATGCTTAGCTAGTGCTTCAGCACCATGCAGTAGCGACAACTGTTCGACATGACCTTTCACTGCCAATCCCGACTCACGGGCTGCTGCCCAGATACGTTCTGACTGCGTCACCGAGAAGGCAATGTTCTCGCAAAAGACATCAACTGCTTCTGCCAGTTTCTCTGCTGCCACGGCTGGTAGCATCTCATGGATAATCAGACCAACATACTCATCAGCCTGGTCCTTATACTCAGGTGGCACCGCATGGGCGGCTAGCAGCGTTGCTGACAGCTCCACTGGAAACGCCTGCCCCAATCGTCTGGCTACTCGCAGCATCTTGAGTTCATCTACCACCGTCAGCCCATACCCCGATTTGATCTCTATCGTGGTCACCCCCTCAGCCAACAAGGCCTGCAGGCGAGGAATGGCCAACTCAAAGAGTTCCTCTTCCGATGCTTTCCGTGTTTGCATCACACTATACAGAATGCCGCCACCAGCTTTCGCAATCTCCGTGTAAGGCACGCCAGCTAATCGCTTCTCCCATTCAGCCGCCCGGCTGCCCGCAAACACCAGATGGGTATGGCAATCGATAAAACCCGGGGTGACCCAGTGATGCTGAAGATTGACTACTTTGGTACCGGGAGCAACTACAACTTCAGCACTGGGCTGGATGCCCACGATACATTCACCATCCACAACAATGGCATGATCGTGCAGGATGCCATACGCACCCGGCACCTGTTCATCCAGCGTGATGAGGTTGCCATGCAAATAAACCGTGTCGGCCATCCGTCAGCCTCGGAGAGAAAGGCATCGGCTATCTTATTACTTTGCGTTGTCATCTTTCCAGAAGAGTTGAACCGTACGCGGGGCGATGGTGATGGTGGCTTTCATGCCACTATCGAAACGCAGAAAATCGCTTTCCATGCCATCGCTGAAGATGATGCCCTTCTGAGCCATCCGCGACACGATCTCCAGCTTCTGCTTACCAACCACGCTGCCATGAATCAGGTTCGCCTGCGAGGTACGGCTGATGAATGGCTCGCGAACACTGAAACGTAGTTCTTTGGAATCGATGGCAAATACCGAAAGAATGGCTTGCCCCTTGGTCTTGCCATGAGCCATATTTTGGGCCATGCCGTAAGCTCCTACCATGATGGAACTGTACCAGCCCGTGGAACCAGCACCGGTCGAGACGATGATGCCACTGGATGACTGCTCTTCGTGCTGTTTGTTGAAACTCAACTGATATCGTGCGGAAGCATGCCCCTGAATACCAATGAAGAGATCATTCACCGCATCCAGCTTTTGGCCATCATCCAACTGGGCACGGGCCATCGTCACTGCACGGCGAGGCAGGGCGTTGCTAAGCGTCTGCTCCATCACCTGCTTCGCCTGTGGCATCGTGAATGGAATCAGGATGCCATCGATCCGGCTGGGATCAGGATTGAACGCGACGATGGGTTGCTCGTTCAAGTACTTGGCCGTGTTGACGACTAAACCATCCTGTCCGAGAGTTAACACCAGATCGTTGGGGGCAAACAGGAAGTTGGGAAGGAAGCTGCGATCAATCGTTTGCAGTCGAATAGAACTCGGGATGGCTGCTTTGAGTTGCGACAGGCTCTTCTGATAGATGGCATGTGCGTTCGCAAAGTCCTCAATCGATTGGCCCCGCTGCTGAAGCAGAAAAGCAGCCTGCTCCCTGGTCCCGTGCCTTTCGATCAGTTCTTCGAGCTGGGTCTTGCGGGTGACCAGAATGACTTTCTGGAAGTCCATTACTTGCCAGGCCCCTGAAGCAGGCTCGAGAGCATCTCGGTAGTAATGGTGAGATTACCAATCTTGGCCCCTGCCAGTTCCTTGATGGCATAGGCCAACAGCTTGCGGTGATCCATATCCTTGTAAATCACCAGGTTCATCTCTGCTGCCTTCGCTTCAGCTTCCGCAGCCACCTCACGAGCCTGAGCAGCGTTCTGTGCTTCAGCCAGTTCATTGGCACCTTGCAGTGCAATCAATTCTTTCTTCTGATCTTCGATTGCTTTATCGGAAGCCAGCTCCTTTTCCTTGATCCGTTTCTCTTCATCCACCGAAGCAGCCCGGCGAGCATAGATGGCTTCATCGGCCTTGCGAAGCAGCGCTTCCCGCAGTTCCGCTTCGAGGGCTTTACCTACTTCTGGTGTTGGACGTACGGAAAGGAAGTCGGCACGAAGCAACTGTACACCCAAACTCGAAATCTGCGATCCACTGCGAAGCCGTTCGGTGATGGTGTTGCTCAGTTGTGATGCATCCCTCAGTGTCTCCTGTAAGGTACGCTGCGAGACTTCGGCACGGGTTTCGAGCTGCACCAGGTTCACCAATCGTTTGCCTAGCTTCTCATAGTCGTCGCTAAGGTAGGTATACCGTTCCGGGTCGATAGTGAAGTTAAAGAGTGTTGCTGCAACGTTTG
>CAYPJB010000468.1:0-3461 GCA_964410845.1 uncultured Bacteroidales bacterium
TGGGGCCTCGAAAACATACGAGCTTCGAAGAGGAATTTCCGGATTATGGTACGCCCCACCAGCGCAGTGCCATAGGCTCGACAGCGGAAGAAGTGATGGCCAACATCAACGAAAACCGTGTTGAACCTGCCAAGCCTCATGTGAAGCCTGCTCCTGTCGTACCTGCACCGATAGCCCAGGAACCCGTCGAAGCGTTGCAGCATGACATCAAGGCTGATGACGAGGGCGACCGCTACAAGAAGAAACGACGACGAGGCAAATCCAAGGATCGCGCCGAAGAGGAATCGTCGAGCGAACAGGCACCTGTCAGCTTTCGTGACGAAGGCCCCATCTCGTTTGAAGATGTGCCGTTCGTGAATAAGCCCAAGCCCGTCGAACCGCCCGACTTCGATCTCTTTGTCTCCAGTGTTGAGCCGGAACCCCTTGCCGCAAAGCCGGAGAAGTCACTAGCTCGGCAGATCTTTGAAGAGATTCAGCCAGTGACCCGGGAGCAGCCAGCAGCGGTTGCTCCACAAAAGCCAGAACCTCCGGTACCGGCGAAACCTGTCGAGGAACCCCGAGGCTTTGGCTTCGGCATCTTCGATGAGTAAAACACCGCTCTATGAGCAATTGCGGTCATTCCTCGAAATGATCCGCTTCAGCCACACACTTTTCGCACTGCCCTTTGCTCTAGCAGGGGCTGTGCTGGCCTGGCGAGCTGCCGGGCGAACCACTCCATGGGAAATCTTCATCGACATTGCTGGCATTGTGCCCTGCATGATACTTGCACGCAGTTGGGCGATGGCTGTCAACCGCCTGGTTGATCGCCAGTACGATGCAGCCAATCCGCGAACCGAGAAACGACATATCCCGGCCGGCCTGCTCTCAGTTCAGGCGGTGACGGTTTTTGCGATTCTCTGCTTCGTCGGCTTCGTTGTCGCCACCTTGCATTTCTGGATCTGGAACGACAATCGTTGGCCGCTGTACCTCAGTGTGCCGGTGCTCCTCTTCATCGCAGGCTACTCCTTCACCAAGCGATTCACCGCGCTATGCCATGTCTGGCTGGGTATCTCGCTGATGATCGCCCCCGTAGCTGCCTGGATTGCCATCACTGGAACCATCACCTGGACACCTGTGGTACTGGGGCTGGCTGTACTCTTCTGGGTGACCGGGTTCGACATCCTTTATGCCACGCAGGATGTGGACTTCGACAAGAAAGCCAAACTGCACAGTATCCCTGCAACAGTCGGGGTGCCGAATGCTTTGCGACTGGCCGCCCTCTCGCATTTGATCATGCTTGGCTGTTTGCTGTTGCTCTACTTCATTGCTCCCCTGGGAATGGTCTATCTTGTCGGCGTGGGGATGGTGGCGACGCTGCTCATCTACGAACATGCCATCGTGAAGCCGAACGATTTGTCTCGAGTGAATCTTGCGTTCTTCTATGTAAACAGTGTCATCAGCGTGGGGCTGTTTGTTATTATCGTAGCTGATGTTCTGGCGACGAAGAGTTAGAGACGACAGCGATGGATAACCGCATCCTGATTCGCAGCAGCTTGGCCCGCTGGCCAGCGTATCTCTGTTATGGTTTGGCAGGCATCCTGTTCGTTGTGGGTGTCATTTGCGTCTTTGCTAAAGCTCCGGTAGGTCTGCCGATAACATTGATCGTGCTAGGCATCGCCCTTGTCCTGGGCACAGTGATGTATGAAACACACCGTCAAGCCAGGATCATGTGGCTGAGCCTCGAGCCAACTCGCTTCACGGTCACTGATAATATCGGCGAACGTTCCTTTGCGGATGATGATGTCGTCAGCATGGCACTTCAAGTGAAGGACAACTTCACCAACGGCAACCACACATCGACCACTCGAACCTTCCGCATCTGGGTGGTAGCCCAGGGGGATCAGCCTGAACTCATCCCCATGGTGAGCACCAATAAAGTTGCCGAATCACCTCCCTTGCAGCCGTTCATTGATCGTATTGTCAAGCTTTTGCGCCGGCGTGCTGAGGAAGATCGTTTGCGGAATCTCAGCGTACTGGGCGAAGGCTGGGAACTGACCAACAGGCAATTGCATCTGCGACAGTTGCCAGAAGATCTGGAAATATCATTGGATGAGATCGTCGCAGCCCAGCCTATTGATGGCAAATTAAAGATCTGGAAGCAGGGCAGTGACGAGGCGGTTGCCAGTCTGCCGCTCGATGCTGCCAACGCACATTTGCTCTATGTACTGTTGCAAGATCACTTGACGCAGCGGCCTGCAGTGAAGGAACCACCTGCCGGCCAATTGGGGCACATCGTTTTCGAGAAGCGGACTTCGACCAGTATTTTTTTCATCTTGCTGCTCCTGTGCATCGTGCTGCTGATGATCGGGGCGGCACTGATCATTTCCGTTAACGTGGAGCGAGGCAAACATCAGGATCCCACCGGTATCACCATCCTGGCAGGCATCCTGCTGGGAGTGGGAACCCTGTTCGGGTTCTTGGCCTGGATGGTGAAGCGTGCCTTGTTCCGCTGTCATGCCTGCGGCATTTACCATCGAGGCCTCTTTCGTGAGACGACATTGCACTTTCACGAACTGGAAGAATTCACCTACTCTGCTACCAAACTCTATAACCACGGCAGCTACATCGGCACTTATGTTCGCCTGGCGTTTGTGCCACGTAAGGAGAGTGGCAAGAAGAAGATCGTGTACAGCACCAGTATCAAGAATGCTGATGCTGCGCTGGAACATCTACGTAACGAAGTTGGTTTGAAGCTGGCACAGAAGTTTGTTGATGAAGTGCTGGTAGGAAAGGCCATTCAATGGACAAATCAACTCACCCTTGAACCAGATGGCTTGCGCTACAAGAAGATTTCCTTGTTGTCTAAGACTGAACCCGTGTTGATTGCCTATAAAGATATCAGCCACGTCACACTGCATCAGGAAACGTTGTCGTTCTATCAGTCCAGTCGCCCCAAGCCGTTCATAACCGAACAAGCGAGCAAGAAGAACTTCTACCCGGGTTACTTTGCGATACAAGCGTTGATGGCGAAAGCAAGAGCGACATAGCGGAACTCATCAGGGCGGGTTCCGCTACCGAAGTTATTTCAACTCCTTCGCCGCCTTCAAGAGCTTCAGTGTTTCCGTGTGCCCCGGGGCAAACTTGAGAGCTGCTTCAAACGCCTTGATGGCCTCGGCTTTGTCTTTGTTCTGCAGCGCAGCCTTGCCTTCTTCGAACTTGATCTGGAACTGGCAGATACGAAAGCCATTCCTGGCAACGCTGTCGTTGGGATTCCTCTTCAGGATGTCCTGGTAAACCTCAAGAGCTTCGGTCCACTTCTGCTGCTTCTGCAGAGCTTGTGCCTGGCCAAGCAGTTGTTGAGTGCTCGGCTCGCTGGGTGTCTTCGCCGGCGGCGTCTTGGCGGGTGGCATTTTCGATGCCTGCTCCTTCTGCTGACGAGCCTGGGCCAGCAGCGTGACCGCTTCCTGCTCGCTCGGCATCAG
>CAYPJB010000469.1:0-3460 GCA_964410845.1 uncultured Bacteroidales bacterium
ACACTGACACAGGAGGTGTCTCATGCGATTGATGACTGTTGCTCTATGCCTTGGCGTGTTGCTCACTTACGGGGATGCGCTGCATGCCCAGAAGAACCCTGTGGTTCAACTGGAAACAAGCAAGGGCACCATCAAGATTGAACTCTATCCCGACAAAGCGCCTGTTACGGTGAAGAACTTTCTGAACTACGTCGACAGGAAATTCTACGACGGCACGCTCTTTCATCGGGTGATTGCTAACTCAATCATTCAGGGTGGAGGGATGAATGAAGGACTGCGAGAAAAAACAGACACCGACAAATCCATTAAGAATGAAGCAAGCAATGGTTTGAAAAATAGCCGTGGAACGATTGCGATGGCACGCATGTCGAATCCAGAAAGCGCTAAGGCTCAGTTCTTTATCAATGTTCGCGATAATCGTCAGTTCGATCCAGATAAGGCTTTAGATGGTTGGGGCTATTGCGTCTTTGGAAAAGTTATCGAAGGAATAGAGGTTGTGGACAAGATTAATCAAGTAGCCACAGGGAAAGTGGGAAATATGTCGGATGTGCCCCGAGAGAATGTGGTGATCAAGAAAATTCGAAAGATTCCGTGAAAAGCCGGATGAAGCTGACTGTACGAGCCAGCGAGAATTCCTTGGCTTCCTGGTTGCAAAAGTCAGTAACGAAGCAAGTAACCGTATGATCAAAAAAATCGAGCGAGACCCGTGAAAGTTGCAGCTTTTCGATTTACTTAAGCTATATTGGTGAAAGAAGTTCTGTTCAGGGGATGGGATCACGGATGCCGACCGACGAATTACGCGGGGTCGCGCCTCTACGTTCTGTGGGGGATTACGATCTCCTGAGTAAAATCGCCGACGGCGGCATGGGATCCGTTTACAAGGCTAAGCACGCACATACTGGTGAAATCTACGCCATCAAGATCGTGCCTGCCATGATGGCCAACAATCAAGTGTTGGTGAAGCGATTCGAACAGGAGTTCAAGGCAGCCAGTACTCTCGATCATCCTAACATTGTTCGAGCGGTAGACTTCGGATACGAAGCAGGCAGTCCCTATCTGGTGATGGAATACGTTGAAGGCGAAACGCTCGGTCAACGTATCGATCATCAAGGACGTATACCTGAAAAGGAAGCAGTCCGCATCATTGCCCAGATTGCTCAGGGACTGCATAAAGCACATTCGCATGGAATGGTGCATCGTGATGTCAAGCCTGACAACATCCTCATCAAGCCCGATGGCACTTCCAAGATTGCTGATCTGGGGCTTGTCAAAGAGAACGAAACCGACCTGAATTTGACTCGCACCGGACGCGGTCTGGGTACACCACAGTTCATGGCACCCGAGCAGTTTCGTAATGCCAAGAATGCTGATTCACGTTGTGACATTTACTCGCTGGCTGCCACGCTCTACATGGCAGTAACTGGTGAACTTCCTTTTCGTTCGTGCAGCCCACTTGATGCATGGATGAAGAAAGTCCAGAACGATTATCCTCCACCCCGCGAACTGAATCCACACATTAGTGAAAGACTCGACTGGGCCATTCGTCGCGCCATGAGCGCTGACCCCATGCAGAGGCCTGCTACTTGTCGTGAGTTCGTCGAAGATATCAGTGGACGTTCAACTCGCCGGGTGGGTTCCAGCAGTTCGGCGATGGGGCAATCTGATCTCTGGTACATCGTTTACAGCGATGAATTTGGTACCACCCATACCGTTAAAGGTGCCATGCAGTCAATCCGGCGCTGTTTCAAGGAAGGCCGGCTCGGTGACGCCAACGAAATTCGTGTCAGCCGGTTTCCTGGAGGGCCATTTGAATTATTACGTACGCATCCTGAATTTCGTGATCTGGTAATCGTACCTGTGGCAGTACCATTATTAACACCGCTTTCAGGTACAGCCATTCCGCGGGCAGAGCTGAACGGTCCTGGGAGTGGAAGTTCATTTCCCAAGCCGGGCAGCGGTGTCTATCCTGCACCAACACCAGGTTCAGGTTCGTTCAATAGGCCGAAGACTCCACAGACCTCAACGCCGCGCACACCGCCACCTCGAACACCTCATAGTGGTGTGATGATTCAGCCCGGCATTAACGAAGAAACAGGATTCAAATCGCCAGCCGCCTACCGCCTGGCAGAACAACAGCCCAAGTCGCGTAGCGACCTGGGCCTGGTAATGATGCTGAGTGTGGTGATGGCTCTGGGTTTCCTGATCACCCTGGGCGTCCTCTACTACTTCCGTCGCTAAAGTTATGCAGCCCGCTTCAAAGGTCGTGACTGTTCCAGTACGCGCTGCTGCCACAGATATTGCTGCGTCAAACCGTCGACGAGTGCGGTTTGAGGCATCCAGTTGGTGTGTCTCGTCAGTCGGCTGGTATCTGCCAAAGTGTAACGCTGGTCACCGGGACGGGCTGCAGCCTGATTGACGAGGGCTTTACGACCACTGATCTTTTCCAGCAGCTGTAGAATATCCCAGACATTAGCCATTTCGCCACCACCGATATTAAAAGTTTCATAGAGCGGAGCCTGCATGGACGCTTCAATGGCTGCGACACAATCGTGAATATAGGTGTTGCCTCGAACCTGTTTGCCATCACCGAAGACAGTGATGGGGCTGTTGGTCAGGATGGCATTGATGAATTTATTGTAACCCATGTCTGGCCGCTGACGGGGACCATAGACCGAGAAAAACCGCAGTACCACCAGCGGGAGAGCGTAGTTCTCTCGATAGGCGTGTGCCAGATGCTCTGCTGCCAACTTGGTCACACCGTAGGGCGAAGTCGGCTGAGCAGGTGCGGTCTCATCACCAGAGGCATACTTGCCATATACCGAAGAAGTGGAGCCTAGAATGAAACGATGCAATTTGACTTGAGTTTCACGAACTGCTTCCAGCAAGCGTTGGGTGGCCTGCAGGTTGCAGGTCATGTAGTCTTCAAAATTGGTCCAACTGGCAGATAACCCAGGCATAGCTGCCAGGTGAATGATAATGTCAGCTGACTGTACCAACTCATGAACTGAATCGAAACGCAGGTCATGTTCGTGCAGTACAAAGCGCGGATGCTGCTTTAACCACTGTATATTCTGTCGTTTGAGTTCAGGTGAGTAGTACGGAACGAATGAATCAATCCCAATGACTTCATGGCCGCAATGAATCAGACGTTCACTGAGGTGCGAGCCAATAAATCCCGCTGCTCCGGTGACGACAATTTTCATGAGACATTCCCTTCCATGAGCGTAAGACCGGGCGAGTCCGCAAGTTGCTTCTCAAGTTGCAATCGGCGTCGTCGCTCCTGACGAAGCTGTTTTTCCAGCTTGCGCAGACGATGTTCCAATTGCACGAAAGTTGCAGCGGTATCCTGTCGCAGGACCCCCTCCGCCAGAAGGCTCATAGCGAGAATCAGTTTTTCGTTCAAGGTGGATTGCTGTCGAAAAGCGACATCAACGTAAGCTTTCCGGAAGTTGTTCAGCAG
>CAYPJB010000470.1:0-3460 GCA_964410845.1 uncultured Bacteroidales bacterium
GCCTGACAGTGGAGACAACTTATCCCAAACATCTCTCACTAAACATCGGAGTGATGGGAGGCGCAAGTGGAACATTCGACAAATTGCATATGGACAAAGCACATAAGTTGGGAAATGCCATAGCGACTCATGGCTGCGTTACCATTACGGGAGCGTGTCCTGGATTACCGCTTGCTGCTGCTTGTGGCGCGAAGCAAAAAGACGGCCTGGTCATCGGTATATCACCCGGCCTGAGCCTGGACGAGCACCTCTACAAGTACAAATCGCCGGCCGAGTTTCACGACGTACTTATCTTCACGGGCAGTGGCCTGATGGGTCGGGAGATTGTTAACATCCGCAGTTCGGACATCGTCGTGATCATCGGCGGCCGAAGCGGCACGCTGGGAGAACTTGCAATCGCCTACGACGAGGGCAAGCTAATCGGCGTGCTCACGGGTACTGGTGGCATCAGCGACTTGATCCCAGGCATTCTAGAGGCCTGCGCTAAGGACACTGGCTCGTTCGTGGTTTACGACGCTGACCCCCAGGTTCTTGTCGAGCGGCTATTGGAGAAATACCGCTCCAACCACCATAAGCGGCCCTCATGCTTCTGTGCAGAGCGCCCACGAAGCGATGCAACTGATCAGGGACTCCTGACACGTGATCCGGTCTGCGGCATGAGCCTGGCTCCTGCACAGGCACCGGCAACACGGGCGTACCAAAACCAGTACTTCTACTTTTGCTCGGAGCATTGCGCGGAGCGATTCGACGCAGACCCCGACTCATTTTTGCGGAAAGGGGTGCCCCTTGCCTGAACCCGCTACCCTTCAAGTCTTAGGCGCTGCCGGGACCGTCACTGGATCGAAGTATTTGCTCCGATCCGAGGGCCGTAATCTGCTCATGGACTGTGGCCTATTCCAAGGTCCGAAGAACTTGCGTTTGAGAAACTGGACCAACCTCCCGTTTGACGTGGCCCGGCTAGACGCTGTAGTACTTAGCCATGCCCATCTAGACCACTCGGGATACTTGCCGTTGCTTGTGAAGCAGGGCTATCGCGGCCCCATCTACTGCTCGCCCGGTACGGCTGATCTCCTGGGCGTCCTATTGCCTGACAGCGCTCATCTTCAGGAGGAAGAAGCAGCGCATGCGAACCGACACGGTTACACCAAACACAAACCTGCGATGCCGCTCTACACACAAGCGGACGTCCAGGCGACTTTGCGTCAGGTAGAAATCCGTTCGTATCGGACGCCATTCGATGTGATGAACGGCTGCCAAGTCATGCTTCGTCCGAATGGACACATTTTAGGATCGTGCTCCATTCAGTTAACCTTGGACGGGGCGACGCCATTCAAACTGGTTTTCTCCGGAGACGTGGGCAGATACGGTCGGCCCATACTTCACGATCCTGAACCAGTCGAAGAGGCCGACCTTCTTCTGGTCGAATCGACCTACGGGGACCGCGTTCACCCTCCGGACCCCACAAACGAATTGAGCAATATCGTCAATGAGGCCGTGAATCGGGGCGGAGCGCTACTCATCCCCGCGTTCGCTGTCGGTCGAACGCAGGACTTGGTCTGGGCACTGCGCCAACTCGAAGACGCTGGTCGCATTCCGGCATTACCTGTCTACGTTGATAGTCCGATGGCCATTGACGTGAGTGCCTTATATTGCAGGCACCCTGAAGACCATGCTCTAGACATGAAGCTCCTTATGGACAGGCACCTTTGCCCTCTCTGTTGCCGACAGTACCACCTCACCCGCACTCCTGACGAGTCAAAGGCACTCAACGATTTGCGTGGGGCATTCGTCGTCATCGCTGGTGCGGGAATGGTAAGCGGTGGACGTATTCTCCACCACTTGAAGTATCGGCTTCCTGATCCACGGACGACTGTGCTGCTCTCAGGATTCCAGAGCTTTGGCACACGCGGCCGCTCACTCCAAGACGGTGCCCAGTACCTCCGCATCCATGGCCAGGATGTTCCAGTTCGGGCCACGATTGCCACATTACACGGTTTCTCCGGCCACGCCGACAGGGATGAGCTTCTGCGTTGGATGTCAGGATTCCGCCATCCGCCTCAGCAAACCCTGGTGGTGCACGGTGAACCTGGCCCGGCCTCAGCATTGGCCACAGCGATCGAAAGTCGATGGCATTCGGAAGTGCGTCCTGCGATCGATGGTGAGACGTTGACGTTACCTTCATTGATGGGAAGCAATGTTAAACAGGGGGTGATGGCATGATTGCCAAGACCGACTCCTTATCCTTGCTACACGATGGACAAAAAGCAGTATTTGCCCTCTCAAAGGTGGAGTTGCAAGAGAAGTTCCAAACCAGTTTCGAAAAAGGACTTTCGTCCGCGCAGGCAGAGGCTGCCCGTGAAAAGTACGGCCCGAACCAATTGACAGAAGCACCGCCTGTCCCTGTTTGGCGCCGATTCCTAGCTCAGTTTAACGATCTCGTCATTTGGGTACTGATAGCTGCCGCACTGATCTCCGGCGTTATGGGGGAGTGGGCAGACGCACTTGCCATCTTCTCCATCGTTGTAATGAACGGCATGCTGGGATTCTATCAGGAGGAGAGGGCTGAGCGGGCACTCGCCGCCTTGCAGAAACTCTCCTCACCAATGGCCAAAGTGCTCCGTAATGGCACATTACAGTCTCTATCAGCCAGTGAGTTAGTGCCAGGGGATTGCATTGAAATTGAAGCTGGCGATTACATTCCAGCCGATGCCCGGTTGCTTCGTTCATTCAGTCTCAAATTACAAGAGTCAGCCCTGACCGGGGAATCAGTGCCTGTCGATAAAGATTCGGAAGCATCACTTACATGTGATACCCCACTTGCGGAACGGCGTTCGATGGTTCACATGGGGACCATCGTTGCCTCAGGCAAGGCCAGCGCGGTGGTGACAGCAACCGGGATGGGAACCGAGCTAGGTCACATCGCAGGCATGCTACAGCGATATGAACCGGAGCAAACTCCTTTGCAGAAACAGTTGGCAAAGCTTGGGCAGGTGCTCATCTACGCCTCCTTTGCCATCGTAGGTTTGATCTTCGTGCTCCAGGAGCTCCGTGGAGGCAAGTTATTGGAGACATTCCTGCTTGCGGTCAGTCTTGCAGTTGCTGCAGTACCAGAGGGACTTCCCGCAGTTGTCACGCTTGCCCTGGCAATCGGCCTGCAGCGTATGGTCAGAAGGCACTCACTCATACGCAAGCTACCAAGTGTTGAAACCCTTGGCTCAGTTACCGTCATTTGCTCCGACAAAACGGGCACTCTTACCCGCAATGAAATGACCGTGCGTGAGGTTCTCGCTGGGGAACAGCACTATGCAATCAGCGGTGCTGGATATGTGCCACGCGGCGAGTATTCTCTATTCGGTGAAGCCGACAGGCAACTCGTGATGCCCGATTCTTCAGAACATCATGACTTACACATGGCCCTCACTATTGCTGCGCATTGCAACAATGCTCGGTTGCAGCCACC
>CAYPJB010000471.1:0-3444 GCA_964410845.1 uncultured Bacteroidales bacterium
TCAGATAACTTTGCAGCTTGTTCAAGCAACTTACCCTCAATGACTTCTGGATCAATTGCATTGAATTTCTTATGAAGCGCTTCTGCAAATCGTTTTCGATCCTTCTCCTTGTGGACATTCACAGTGTCATGATGCAAGATCTTTTCATTCATTTTACAAGTCACAAGGCACTTGTTCTTGTCATGATTTTGGATATCCAGTTGGATATTCGTGTTGTTGTTGTTGTTGTTAGTCATGTGAGGGTTTCCTTAAAAAGACAGTTGAATGGAAATGGCGCTATCAATACGCGACATTAGAGCCGCTTGCGTAGCGCCTGCCAGCTTCCATGCTCGAACATCTTTGATTCCAGAAGGTGGAGTGATAACCTTGACTGAACTGCATGCTAATGCAAGTAAGCAGCCAAGCTTGCGTGCACCTTCGATACCCTGCGTGTCGTTATCACCGATGATGACAATCTCACGGGAACGACGAATACGTACCAACTTCTCCAGAATATTGCTTCCGCCTGAACAGTTAGGACGGGCAACAGCCGAACCAAATCCAAGATCCAGAAGTGCAGCGAGATCAGTTGGTCCTTCACAAATGACCAATTGCTCTCCATTAGCGGATTCGCCGGTAGGAATAAAAATACCGTTACGCGAACCCTTTACCGACCACTTGCAACCGGTGGATAATCGAATCCGTATACCGATCACATGATTAAATTCGTCCTTCATCGGGAATGTAAGCCCGTCATTTCCATGTGCGCCAACTTCTAATCGTCGCAGGCTTTCCTCCGACACACCGAGCTCTTCAGCAAATTTGCACAGCTTGTCATGATTCAATTCATTCTGAGATCTTGACATAAACTCGCTCCATCGATCACTGCGAGTGTCATTTGTCGGAACAGCAATTGAAATGCTGTTAGCACTCCTCCTGTTAGATGGCTTCAGGACATGTAGATAGCCCGCGTCACCGAGATCACGGTCAGATATTACTCGAGGGCACAAGGCTACTGATCCATCTTTGCTGACAAGACACCAATCGAGGCGCCGACAGACAGGACAAGGTGAATTAGCACTGACTCGGATAAGGTTGGCCATGAATGGCTCCATGGGAAAGATTGTGGAAACATCGGATTGCCTGATCGTACGCTAGCCAGGGAGCTGAACCTTTTGGAACGAGACTATTGTGCATTCGTTGCAAAGCTGCTCCCGCTGGTCATCAGGGGTGTTTAGTTCTTGTCGTTTTCGTCGAGACGGCCTGTCACTTGACTCGTCTGCTTTGCTATACTCAGATACGGGACCTCCGAAGAACATGTGGGGAGTTCGAGATACCCAGGTACTGCAACACCTGGGATGTTTTTTGAAGCAACAGAAATCTGACAGATACAATTAAGCTCGGCTGTTGACTGATGTCATGCTTCCTCCTTTCCGATTTGACCTTCTGCATTCACTCCTACCGCACCACTGGAGTAGCAACCGTCACCTGGTGTTAAGTGAAGGTCATTTCCGACGTTAGTAACAGAGTCGTTGGTGCGATTATTGATGAACTCCGTTAAGAAGTACGCGTTGGTATCAGTGCATGCTCATCCATGGCCTTTGTCTCCATGAGAAGGCTTGTTCGCTGCGCGTGAGTGTGGCTTCGTAATCCCGATGCCGAGTTGATCTAATGCCTTCTCAACATCAGTGCCTCCGACCATCTTCCCATTTTTGCGGCAAGCAGCTGAATCTCCCTCAGCGACTTGAGTACTCGGCTCTTCGGCAAAAAATGCTAGCAGCGCACGCAAGGTAGTGCAGCGTTGTCCTCCAACCTTGACAGTTTCCAGGCGTCTTCCACGGAGACCGTAGATCGCCCAACGCCAAAGGGTGCTGACAGCAAGTCGCCTGCCATTTCGTCGCAGCGGCAGCCAACTTAACTTTGCCGCTTCGGTAAGTGGGATGAGTGGCTCTAATTCCTTCACAGATACCTCCTTTCGTGATCCTCGCCGTGTTTGTGCCTTGCTTTTGATCAGGCCTGCATGTCTTTGCACGTATTGGGAGTCACATGCACGAGGGGTAAGAAATGGATTGCTTGAACATGTGGCCAAGCTTCAACACCACAAGATTTCAACATCATTCAACAAATTGCTGATTAACACACTGAATCAAGCTTCACGCCCCTCATTCATGTCTTTTCAACAAGAGTCGTTTTTTCTCATGTCAGTGATAGCTCGCATTGACTAAAGCTTGGCAAGCTGCGGAAGCAGGTGGACTCCCATGGAGCCCGCCATGCTCAGCCGACATGACATTAGTGATGAACACTGGAATCGCATCCAGCCCCTCAAGGCCGGGCAAGCTGGTCAGCATGGTAGCGTTGGTCATGTCATACAACTGTTCATCAACGCCATTCGCTTCCTGGCCAATACCGGCATCGCTTGGGCCCACCTGCACACCTGCCCACCTGCCTCGGCAAGCACAACAGTCTTTGGCAGCGCTACAACCGCTGGTGTGAGAACGGCGCGTAGATCAAGATCGCATCCGCTTTGCGTGATGACGACACCGAATGGCCCAACATCGACAGCAGTAGCGTTCTCGCCAATGTCACAGCGTCCGGCGCGAAATAAATACGGAGGGCAGCGGCGATCAAGCAGCCGAGGCGTTGGGTCGAAGCCGCCGTGGTTTCGGCAGCATAAATCCATGGTGTCCTGCATTCGTTGGAATAACCGGTGCGATGGGAACTGAACCGGGGCAGAGATGTCTGACAGTCCTCATCTTCCCCAACTCAGCGCAGGTATCGAGACCGATGCGGTAATCGCTGACGAGGGCTATGACTCGGTTAGCAATCGCCAAGCGATTCGGATTCAGGGAGCCGAGCCGTGCAATCCCACTGCAAAGCAACCGAAAGAAACCGGAAGCCTAAGACCGGCATCTGTACAAGGAACGCAATGTGGTCGAATGATTCTTCGAATGGATCAAACGCTTCCGTCGTGTGGCCACGCATTATGACACGATGGTAGCAAACTACCTCGACTTCGTTGGCTCGCTTCGATCCAATTCATTCCTGCCTAGCTTCCCATGGTGCGGCAACTTCGATCAGTCGGACCAAACCATGCGTTCGAAGCATGATCAGTGGCAAATGAAGATAGACCAGAAAACCAGGCTCGTCCTATAGCTGAAGCATGCCCCTTCTGTGCATGCGCTCCAGCTGGGATTCCGAATGCTGGCATTCGCTGGCGAAATGCTTCAAACGAAGTTCGACATCTGTAAACAAAAGACGCTGATTCACACATCATGGATGAAATGGGGCTTGGCTGCCAGAAGTCCATACATCAAGCATTGCAGCTTGATGACCATGCCAACATGCGCTGGCTTACCCATGCCTGGCTGCGGATAATATGCCGAACGTCTATGGGGGGTTCAATTCAGTTTCTCAATGAATCTCGGTATCGTTTTCGTCTAACGCTGAGGCGACTAGTCGCCGAGA
>CAYPJB010000472.1:0-3438 GCA_964410845.1 uncultured Bacteroidales bacterium
TCTGCTTTTCCTGTACACCGAGAAAGGGCTTTTCAACGGAATTGTTCCCTGGCTTATCTTGATTGCTACCACGCTCTTTGCGTCGCAATCCCTCATCCGGAAAATGATGGGGCATCGAGGCGAGACACATTTCACACCGTCTCGCTGGCCTCTGGTGGCACTGATCCAGTTTATCGTTGGCATCTATGGAGGATATTTTGGTGCAGGGATGGGCATTTTGATGCTGGCCATACTGGCCTTCCTCGGCCTCACCAACATTCATCGCATGAATGGCATAAAGAACGTTGCAGCTACGGTTATTAATGGCGTGACCATCATTTTCTTTGTCACCTACAGCATACTGGCTCCTTCGCTGGTAAAGATTGACTGGCCTGTGGCTATCGCGATGGTGATTGGTGCCTGTATCGGCGGGTATGGGTGCACCGGGATTGCGAAAAAGTTACCGGTGGCAGTTGTGCGAGCAATTGTTATCATCATCGGACTGGTGGGAGCAATAACCACCGCTTACAAAACATGGTTTGCCTCATGACAGTACCCAGCACTGGAAGATTGACCTATCTCGATCAGTTTCGAGGCTACACCGTTTTTGGAATGATCGTTGTCAACTACCTGGGTGGATATCATCAACAGATACATCCGATATTTCATCATCACAATACGTACTGCAGCTATGCCGATACCATCATGCCACAGTTTTTCTTTGCTGTTGGTTTTGCCTTACGCTACACGATGGTGAAACGACTGCAGAGTGAAGGCGCGGTGGCGGCACATTGGCGAATCGTTAAACGGGTCTTTGCGCTGCTACTTATCGGTGCTCTGGTCCACGGTTTCAATTCGGTGGGAGCGAACTGGAAGATACTGACAACTGAAAAGGACTTTATCTTCTGGTTGAAACAAACGTGCAGTCGAGAATTCTTCCAGACACTGACTCATATTGCAGTAACAACGCTGTGGGTGCTTCCCGTCATCGGCAGAAGTTGGTCCATCCGACTGTTATGGCTGCTCGGCTCTGCTGCATTGCATCTCTATCTATCGAATGACTATTACCTGAAGTTCGCTGTGGATCGTCCTGTCATTGATGGCGGACCACTCGGTTTTCTCACGTGGACTATTCCTGTGCTCGCTGGAAGTTTCGTGAGTGATGTAGTGACAAGACCTGGCGTGACGCATCTCTTTGCCAAGTTGCTCGCAGCAGCGATTGTTGTGATGGCGCTGGGGTACGGTCTATCCTGTCTGAATTATCCGCCACAGCCCGGAGGCGATGCCAGTTCGCACTGGGTGATGGCTGCTCCACCGTTCATGCCTCCGTACGATCCAGCAGATCCTAATGCCAGCTATGAGAAGCGTCATCGACTGGAGAAAAAGTCGATTATCAACCTCTGGACGATGAGCCAGCAGACTGGAGCAACTTCGTATCTCGTTTTTGGTACCGGCTTTTCGTTACTGGTACTGGCCTTGTGCTGGCTGATCTTCGGCAATGATTATCAGATCGGCATCTTTCGCAGCCTGGGCAGCAATGCGCTGATTGCCTACATCGTGCATGGCATGGCCATTGATGCTGTGGTTAAACTGTATCCCCGTGATTCTCCGCTCTGGTTGGTGCTCGTTGGGCTTGCCGTGGTACTGGGCATCACCTGGCTCATCTGTACCTGGCTGGAAAAGCGTGGCTGGTACGTTCGTGTTTAAGGTGAGTTGTGCAACAGGTATGTCTGCTATTGCTGCTTCAACATCCGGGTAAGCTCCCCTGGGGCGGTGGTGACTTCGTTCAGTATTATGTTGCCAACCAATTGGTTCAATCTGGCCTGAACCCGTATGATCGAAGTGCATCTGAAGCACTACAGGTGCAACTAGGTCGTGAGTCAGGTGTGGCAATGTTTGCTCCGCCGTGGTCGCTCTTGCCTTCATATCCGTTGACCAGCGTATCTGTTGAGCAGGCCGTACTGGCAAATATGATTGTCAACTGTTTGTTATTAACGCTCTGTGTTTTGATGTGGTGCAGTGTTCTTTATCCAGGACGATACATGTCATGGTTGATAATGCTGACAGCAACTCCACTCTGGTATCCTAACCTGGCAGTTTTAGGCATGGGCCAGTTGTCGATTTGGCCCTTCCTGGGGTTTACAGGATGGTTATGGTTGACTCAGCGTGGTTCAAAAATTGCTGCATCACTCTGTCTTGTGCTGATGGTCATCAAACCACACCTCGGTCTGTTACCTGGCTGCCTGGTAATGGGGTATTGGTTACGCAGGCGCGATGCAGTCACGTTTGGTTCCTTCCTGGCTGGTTTGCTTGTTGTGACGATATCCACCATGCTGATCCGTTCCAGCATCTGGTTGGATTACCTGGATTCATTTAGCACTGGCGCACTGCCAGTGGACTACCAGACCGCGACGCTCAACAGTTGGGGCCGAGGGCTCTGGGGTAGCTGGTTTGGTTACGTCAGTTGGGGATTGTGGCTGGCAGGGTTTGGCGTGTCAGTGGTACTCGGCTGGCGAATGGCTGGTCCAACAACTACACCAAAAGACTCATTACCATTGCAAACACTAAAGCTGTGTGAGCATCGTCCGGTAGTGGTCAATTCGATCCAGGCTTGTTGCTTGACCGTGGCCCTGGTGCCTTATGCTTTCAGCTTTGACATGGTGATGCTGTTTCCTTCGTTCATTTTGGTGTTGGGGCGTTATCTGGAAAGAAAGCGTTGTTGGCAGATGACATTGCTGATTATGGTGGCTATGGATGCCTGGTTGATTGCGGGCAAGCAATTCCTGTGGACAGAAACCGTGTATTGGCCCGTACCCTGGATTGTCACTGCCATCACTTGCTGGATGCTTGCCCAGCATTCCGGAGTTGTGTCTTCATCGATTCAGGAATGAAATCACGCAATCCTTGCTGATTGCGAAACTCACGCCAGAGCGGGAACTCGGTATAAGGCTTGTCATCCGTCACGGCAGGGTAGGATTCTACTAACTTGAGAACCTCGCCAGCTTCAGCAATATAGATGTTTCTAATCTTGTTCAGATCGCGGTACGATTGGGTCCACTCACCCAGCTCTTCGATGCTGCTTAATTTCTTAAACAGAACTTCTCGTTGCTCAGAGCTGAGTTGAACCGACGTTGGCCCGCCAACCAGGTAAAAGCCTGGATATTCGATGGCACCATACAGTGAACCTTGTGGAAACACTTCGTAATAAGCCTTCATGATCATCTTGATCTCCGATTCCGGAGCATACGGCAGCCACATGCTGAGCACACCTTGCGGTGTCAAACGGGATTTGCAGAGTTCAAAAAACTCCCTGGTGTATAGGTTTACCGTTCCCGCACTGTGCAGTGGAGGAGCCGGGTCGATGGTGATGATGTCGTATTTTTCCTTGTGCGTGAGCAGATAATTTCTGCCATCATCCACATGTTGTTGCCCGTTGGGTTTCTTCTCAACTTCTGCTGC
>CAYPJB010000473.1:0-3395 GCA_964410845.1 uncultured Bacteroidales bacterium
AAGTGGCTGGGTATAAAGCGGAAGGCTATACACGATTTCAACTCAAAGTAGGGGGGGATCCCGATCTGGATATCGAACGTATCCGTGCAGTTCGGTCGATGCTGCTCCCCTCTGATCGTCTGGTTGCTGATGCGAATACTGGCTGGACGCAACATGAAGCCATGCGAGTAGTTCGAGCAGTCCAGGATGTCGATGTTTACATCGAACAACCTTGCCTGAGTTATGAAGAGTGCCTGGCGGTTCGACGTCATTGCAATCACCCGTTCGTGCTGGATGAGAATGTGGACAGCCTCGACATGCTTCTCCGTGCCAAAGCAGACCTGGCCATGGATGTCGTGAATCTCAAGATCAGCAAGCTGGGCGGACTAACGAAAACGAAACAGGTTCGCGACTTATGTGTGAGCATGGGCATTGCCATGACGCTGGAAGACAGTTGGGGTGGCGACATCACGACTGCAGCCATCGCACATCTGGCTCACAGTACACCGGAAGAGTTCCGATTCACCAGTACGGACTTTAACAGCTACGTGACTGTAAGTACGGCTGATGGTGCACCGCAACGTAGTCAGGGTTACTTGTCCACCAGTTTTAAACCTGGCCTTGGCATTACACCAAAAATGAACGTGCTGGGGAAACGGGTTGTCGATATCTCTTGATCAAGATTCCGATTGTGGAAATTCAATTCAGACCGGGTCGATGTTCTACCATCAAATTGACCCGGTCTGAATCGCATGAAGGGATAGTGATAGTTACCAACATGCAATACTGCTTCATGACTTTGTTCCCAATAATGATGGCACACTGATTATCTGACGGGTAACATGATACGGTTAGATTCTCGCCTAGTGCTTAACTCTTCCCGCCTTACGCTTTCAATCGATGACGCAGTATGTACAGATGACCTCGCCATGATGAATAAGACTCGTCTACTCATGCTCTGCCTGCTGCTTTTGACTTCAGCCATCAGCGCATTTGTTGCTGCTGACGATCAGCGTGATACACGCAAACATCCTTACTTCCGACCTGTTATTCGTCCTGAACTGCCAGCCGTCCATGGTAACGTGTCTCATCCGATAGATAGGTTTATCATTGCCAGGCTACAAGCCAGACAGATGACTCTCAATTCTGGAGCGGATCGAGCGACTCTGATTCGTCGGGTGTGTTTTGATTTGACAGGTCTTCCGCCCACCATCCCTGAGTTGGAAGCGTTTTTATCCGACAAGTCTCAGGACGCTTACAGCAAAATGGTCGATCGATACCTCGCGTCACCTCACTACGGCGAACGCTGGGGAAAGTACTGGCTCGATGCAGCAGGCTATGCAGACAGCAATGGCTACTTCAACGCTGACAGCGATCGCCCGCTGGCTTGGAAGTATCGTGATTATGTCATCAAGAGTTTCAACGCTGACAAGCCTTACGACCAGTTTGTTCGAGAACAACTCGCAGGCGATGAGCTGGTAGGCTACTCCCCAAATAATGACGTTACCCCGGGCATGCTCGATGGTCTCATTGCTACTCACTTTCTCCGTAATGCTCCGGATGGTACTGGTGAAAGCGATGGTAATCCTGACGAAGTGCGTACTGATCGCTTCACCGTGCTTGAAGGAAATATCCAGAACCTGATGAATTGCCTGCTAGGTCTCACTGTGCAGTGTGCCCGTTGTCACGATCACAAGTTCGAACCAATCAGTCAGAAGGAATATTACAGTCTGCAGGCCATCCTCTTTCCTGTCTACCAGCCTGACCAGTGGATCAAGCCCAACGACCGTGTGGTGTTTGTTGGTAGCAAGAAGGAACTCGCTGCCAGGCAGCGACTCAATGAACAGATCGAACGTCAGCTTCAAGCTCTGAAGACAGCCCTATCAGGAGTGGCAGATCCATTACGCGAGCAGTTGCTGGATGAGCGTCTCAGCAGCTTTGATGAAACAACACGCTCAAAGGTGATTGAGGCAGTCAAGATTGCGAAGGAGAAACGAACTCCTGCTCAAGAGATGCTGCTGAAGACACATGCAAAGGCTGTAAAGATCAGTGATGATGATTTAGCAAAACGCTTTCCAGAATATTCCAGGTTTCGTGAACAGACCAGGTTGGTGATGACGGAACGTGAAAAGAACCGACCCCCGCAGACTGAGAAAGTTGCCCCCTTCGTTGAGAACTCTCCGAAATCTGGGATGCACCGAGTCCTGAAACGAGGTCAGCATAACCAGCCGGGTGAGGAAGTTCAGCCAGGTGTACCTGCCCAACTCTGTACGCCCCAAAACAGCTACTTGATCGAACCTCGACCTTCCGGTCAAGTTTCAAGTGGTCGTCGTTCTGCACTGGCGAAATGGATGACATCGGCAGAAAACCCATTGTTGGCTCGGGTAATAGTCAACCGCATCTGGCATCATCACTTTGGCACGGGGATTGTAGCAACCGTAGACAACCTGGGTGCTTCCGGAGCCAAACCATCCCATCCGGAACTGCTCGACTTCCTCGCATCAGAGTTTGTTCAATCTCGCTGGAGTGTGAAACAACTTCATCGCCTGATCATGACATCGTTAACATACAGGCAAGCAAGCACATCACGAGAGGGTCAGGAGGCTCTTGATCCAGAGAATCGACTTCTTGCCCGCTTTCCGCTTCGTCGGCTTGATGCTGAGGCACTGCGCGATGCAATCCTGCACATTACAGGTGAATTGCAACTCGAAGCAGGCGGACCTTATGTGCCTAGCAAACGCACGTCGGAAGGTATTGTTGAAATTGATGAAAAGACGGCTGGCGCTTGCAAGCGTTCGGTCTACCTACAACAACGTCGCACGCAGGTGGTCACCTTTCTTCAGTTGTTCGATGCACCAACTATCGTCTCCACGTGTGGAACACGAACTGTTTCAACGGTGCCGTTACAATCGCTGGTGTTTCTCAATTCGGAGTTTATTCGAACACGAAGCAAAGCGCTGGCAAACAGATTGACACGCGAAACTGGGAGCGATCCTGCAAAACGAATAGAACTGGCATTTCGACTGTTGTGCAGTCGTGCACCACTCAAAGATGAAATAGTAATGTGCCAGTCTTTCCTGGCGAAGCAGCGTGAGGTCTATGCTGGAGCAAAGGATTCTGATCTGCTTGCTTGGACTGATCTCTGCCAGATGCTGTTTGCCAGCAACGCTTTTCTTTATGTCGAATGAGGATGAATGGTGGCATTCCCAGTTGATCATTCATTGAATCGAAGGGCATTTCTCGGACACTATGCCGGTGGGATTGGATCGCTTGCCCTGGCCCACCTCGCTGCTGCAGATCAGAAGCGATCCACTCGCAGTGCCCCCCTATTGCCAAAGAAACCTCATCACCCAGCCAAAGCGAAAGCCGTCATCTGCCTCTTTCAGCATGGGGGTCCCAGTCAGATGGATCTGTTT
>CAYPJB010000474.1:0-3394 GCA_964410845.1 uncultured Bacteroidales bacterium
CATGCCGCCTGACGATCCCGCGGCATGGTTTACCGGACCGCGGCCACAGAAGCCGAGCAACGTCGGCTATTCGGAAGGCACAGGTTACCTGGAACTGCTGGCCCAGTATGACGCGATCAATCGGGCCGAAGAAGCGCGGAAAACGGCTACCAAGATGGCTACCGCCAATGAACTGCAAACCACAACGGATAAACAAACCGAACCAGGCAGAAAGCTGTATCGCATCAACCTGGAGCAGGCACTCGAACTCGCGATGATCAACAGTCGAGACATGCAGGCTCGCCGGGAAAATGTGTTCCTGGCATCTCTGGCAGTATCGAATGAGCGATTTAACTTTCTGCCTCAATTCCTGGCGACTCAGGAAGCGATCAGGCAGTGGAGTGCCAGCGAATCGAATATTGGCGGCACCAATCGCTGGGATCTGAATTCAGTGGGGGGGGTGTCGCTGAACTTTGCCACCGGTGCCGCGTTGCTGTTACGGCTGGCGAATCAGACCGTGATTGATGTCTCCGGCAAGAACGGCCCGACGATCAGTACCTCGAACCTCGTGCTGGATCTGTCGCAACCGCTGCTGCGTGGCGGCGGACAAGCTGTCGCACTCGAACCATTGACACAGACCGAGCGTGATCTGCTGTATGAAGTGCGTGGCTATGCCCGTTTCAATAAAGAATTCTTCGTTCAGATTGCGGGCGGGCCAGGCGTTGGCGCTCCGGGTGGAGCACCGAATCTGTTGGGCAGCACCACCATTTCCATCAACGGTGGTGTTGTGCGTGCGGTCTCTCCCAACGTGGGTTTTCTTCCCACCGTTCAGCGCAAGCTGAGCATCGAACTGCAGGAACGCAATGTAAGCGAGTTGGAAGAACTGCTGACGTTCTACCGCGAGTTCGCCAAGGGTGGCGGTCTGTCGCCCCTGCAGGTGGATCAGGTGGAACAGCAGATGCTCGATGCCCGCACCCAGTTGCTGTCACAGCAGGTGACCTACCTGGATGCGATCGAACAGTTCAAGATTCAACTGGGGCTGCCTACCGATCTGCCCCTGGAACTCGACCTCAATGTCCTGGAAGATTTGCGTGAACAGTTGTTTCGGTTCCAGAACCTGGAATTGAGCGCACGCAAGATTGGTGAATCATTCACCAAGTTGGAACAGCGTGAAGATGGCAAGGGTGGACTTCGCCAGGCAATGCTGGAACTGATCAAGACAGCACCGCTGACCAAGGGCACTGAATTCGCAAAGGATTTTCCGGTACGGCTGGAACGCTGGCATGTGCTCAATAGCACCGTGGTGGAAAAGAGTAATCTGGTGGCAAATCGTCTCAGTATACTCGGACAGTTGCCGGCGCTCAATGGGGCCTCGGCATTCGCATCCCTGTCGCTGTTCAGCATGACGCCTCTCCAGCAGCAACAGATGACGCGAGACAGGTTGATCGATGTACGTGATGACCTGGTGGATGCAGAAAGCACGGTGCCAGCGGAACTGGAAACGAGTATCAAGCTGGCTCGACGCGATTTTGAGATAGGTGCACTGGAAGAACTGCTGACGATCTATCAATCGCGGCCCTGGCTGGCAGAGAAAAATGCCCGTGATCGGCAGGCGACACAGGATGCCTTGTTCCGCCAGATCGAAGCCCGTTTCTCCCTGGTGTACGATGAGGCACGAGAAGAAAGGCAACAGGCGTACAGCAAGCTATGGCCCCAATTACCCCCCAGCTTCCTCGAAGGACGCGATCTTTTACGATTAAATCTTGATGAGGCGCAAGACTTCGTAGGACAGGTAGCGCTTGTTTCCCGGCTGGATTTGATGAATCAACAGGCACAATTGGTAGATTCGTGGCGGAAAATTGCTGTGTTTGCGAATTCACTCTTGGGAACGTTTGATGTACGCTATAATGCTACTATGCTGGCACCGCCTGCGGGTGCTATTGGCCAGGGTGTAAACTTTGATGGCAATAACACTCGCCATCAGATAATCTTCAATACCGAACTGCCTCTGGTTCGCCGTATTGAACGAAATAACTTCAGGGCCTCGTTGATCGCTTATCAGCGGCAACGGCGGAACTTGCAGGCAATACAAGACTTTATTCTGCTTCAGGTGCGTGCCCGCGTACGAAGGTTACAACAGCTCGAGGAGACCTACAAGATTCAGCAACGAGCACTGCTGCTCATCTATTCCCAGGTGAATCAGTCGAGGGAACAGTTGCAGGCTCCTGCCGAACCGGGTCTGAATCGTGATACCGCAGCGGCTGCCGGTACTGCCACCCTGCAGTTACTGCAGGCGCAGCGAGGAGTGCCGCAAGCACAGAACAATTTGTACTCCACCTGGATCAACTACCTGATCGCCCGCATGGAACTCTACCGCGATCTGGAACTGATGCAGATTGACAGCCGAGGAGTTTGGATAGATGACAACGTCTCCCGCCAACCTGAGCCCCGAAACCCATAATCCGCCCGAGCATCAGGTTCCGGATGAACTCAAGCAACGACTGGCAACCCTGGATGAGGCAGTCTCTGCTCCTCCAGTCGCGAAGCGCAACTGGACACCCATGATCGTGGGGACGATCCTGCTGGCAGCCGCCGGCGGAGCAGGGTATTGGGGATACCTTCATTATTCCCAACCGGAAGGCCCACCGAAGAATCTGGAAACCCAGCCCCTCATCAAGGGCGATGTCACGCTCACCTTCATCGAAAAAGGTGAGCTTGAAGCAGCTCGCAACACGGAAATTATCTGCCAGGTGCGGGCGAGCGGCCGTGGCAGCCAGTCTGCTTCCTCCATCAAATGGGTGATCGACGATGGCAGTCGAGTCAAGAAGGGTGATCTTCTTGTTCAACTCGAAGATGCCAGCATCCGGGAACAGCTCAACAACCAGTACATCGTAGTGGAAGAAAAGAACGATCTCTACGAACAGGCCAAAGCCAATCTCAAGATCGTCGAGAATGAAAACAAGGCTGCAGAATTGACGGCTGTCAGTAACTATGAGATTGCCAAGATCGATCTCGAGAAGTTCCTGAAAGCAGAAAAACAGCAGAAGCAGTTCGACATCGATTCCCGCATCAAGCTGGCCAACGCCGATCTGATGCAATGGCGCGATAAGCTTGGCTGGTCGAACCGCATGTTCATTCGCGGTTACCTCAGCGCCAATCAAAAGCTCAATGATGAAACACGACTCGATAAAGCCAGCGTTGATCTCGACAAGCTTTCGAAAGAATACGATACGCTCGCTTTTGACAACAGGCGCGTGCAGCTTGACTTGCTCAACAAGCAGGAGCAGGCCAAGCTGGCACTTGAAATCGCCAAGGAAAATTCGGAATCCAAGCGTGCCCAGGCCCAGGCCAAGCTCACCTCGGCAGAGTTGATTCTGAAGCAGGAGTCTCAGAAGAAATCGGATTATGAACAGGA
>CAYPJB010000475.1:0-3377 GCA_964410845.1 uncultured Bacteroidales bacterium
CTCGTCCCCGGTCTCCGACCGGGGATGTACTGCCAGCTAGTCTCCGACTGGCAGCGGCGATGTGCGTCCGTCACCACCTTGCGAAGAAGAGATGTTCTCTCACGATTGCAGCCTGCCAGAGGCAGGCGTACAGTGCGTCCCCGGTCAGAGACCGTGGACGAGAGTAACGAGGATGCGAAGAAAAACAGCCAACCCTTTCGGGTTGGCTGTTGGTGTTGATGGAGTAACACCTTATGCAGTAACGGTCTGTTCCAGCATCGCGAAATCGGTGTAGTCAGCAGTCTGCTTTTGCTCAACAGCCACTTCTACCTTTTCTTCAGGCTTGGCATCGCCCCTGGAACCACGTCGGAAGCCGTAGTACGAGCCGATGATCAGCAGGGTCAGGGTGAGCATCAGGTAGGTACTCATTTCGGGTACTACCAGCAGGCTGAAGTTCATGGACTCCACTTCAAACTGGAAGACGTTGGTCGAGAACTGGTCGCCTTCGATATAGAACCCCACTGCGGAGATGTTGGTGAAGTTCTTGACAACAAACGGATTAGTGCTCGGAGCTACAACAAAACGAGAACTATAGAGCGGTTCAAAGTTTAAGTTCAGCAAACCTCCACCGGTCAAGGGATCAAAAGGCGCCCAGTAGGTCAATTCACCACTGGCTGCGGACGAAGTGAAAGTCGTGTTATTCTTGATGCCACCGCTGTTCGTATCGTCCTTTGACCTGATATTGGGTTGACCAGCAGAATTGGCAGCGGAAATCCACCACTGGCCACCCTCGCGAACCATCCAGCGAAGTTCGCCGTCGTTGTTCACCTGGGAACTGGTGTTGGCGTTGAAACGAATGCTCAACGACGAATTGGCACCGATACGAACAGGAGCCAGGTTACCGCCCGCCAGGAAATCGGTCTTGTCGAAGAAGATCGCCAAGCGGGAATCGTGCAGTTTGCCATTGAGAGCGTAATTGAAATCAAGTGTATCGTTAGGGCCATGATTCGAAATCTCGACTCGGTCGATGGTGCTTGGTGTATTGGTATTCAATGCACCGGCAGAAACGCCACCGTAAAACCGCTGGCCGGTATATCCGGTAAGTGGGCTGAGCTGAGTTGTTTGACTGAATGGAATGCCTACGATCGAATCATCACTCAGCGCATCCGTGGTGACCAGCAGGCGCGGTTGTCTCGAGAGTGGATCGATGTTCACTCCAGTGAGAATGGTTTGACTGGCGAAGCCATTCAAATCTGTGGTGTTGCTGACGGAGTCACCACCCCAGCCTACGACGATATTCTGGGCAGAAAGTTTCTGTTCCATGGATAAAAGGAACAAGACGGAAATCAATAAAGCATACTTCATCGTGCAAATCTCGGCGCTTCTCTAGGTAAGTAAACCTAGTACATCGCTTGCTCGTGTCAAAGCCATCAAAGGGTTTCTGACTAACTCGCGTAAGCCTATAGATGCTATTTCATTGAAATTGACATGTTTTTGTCAATTGTCGTGAACTTTGCCTCTGCCTACCATCTCTTTCCATCACATCTATCATCAACAGTAATCTCCCTCTGTAGCGGAGACCTAACCCCGTGACGCCACCTGTACCGGCGGCACACAGTGATGAAGGAGTCTGCGATGGTGATGATTCGTCTGCCTGATGGAAACACCAAAGAGTTTCCGAAACAATCCCGCCCCAAGGATATCGCCCTCTCGATTGGCAAACGCCTGGCTGATGCAGCCATCGCTGCCAAAGTGAATGGCACCATTGTCGATCTGGACCGGGAACTACCTGAATCCCCAACACCTCACGAGTTTCAGCTCCTCACCGAAAAAGATCGCGATGCCCTCGATGTGCTCCGTCACTCGTGTGCACACGTGATGGCCCGGGCCGTCATGCGACTTTACCCAGGCGTCAAACTCGCCTTCGGCCCTACTACCGAAAATGGCTTCTATTACGACATCGACTGCGATCCACAACTCAAGGAAGACGACTTCCCCAAGATCGAAGAGGAGATGGCCCGGATCATCAAAGAAGCGGAACCTTTTGAACGCTTCGAACGCAACCCCTCCGAATCCAAAGAACTGATGGAGCATCTCGACCAGGCATATAAAGTTGAGCACATCAAGGATGGCCTGAAGGGTTACGATTCGCTCAGCTTCTACCGCCAGGGGGAATTCATTGATCTCTGTCGCGGGCCGCACATTCCCCATGCAGGCAAGATTGCAGCGTTTAAGCTGCTCAGCATCGCTGGTGCCTACTGGAAGAACGATGCATCCCGTGCACAACTTCAGCGACTCTATGGCACTGCCTTCTTCAGCAAGAAGGAACTGGATGCCTACCTGAACCAGGTGGAAGAAGCGAAGAAACGTGACCACCGCGTGCTGGGTAAGCAGCTCAAGCTCTTCACCATCAGCCAGGCGGTGGGATCGGGCCTGATCCTCTGGATGCCCAAGGGTGGCACCGTGCGAGGCATCCTCGAAAGCTTTATCAAGGATGAACTCATCAAGCGAGGCTACTCGCCTGTCTACACTCCGAACATCGGCAGGCTGGAACTCTATCGCACCAGTGGGCACTTTCCCTACTACCGCGATGCCCAGTATCCGCCGCTGTTCCTGCATCCGCTCGGCCAGTGCATTGACACCTGGCTGACACAATTGCAGTCGGGGGCGCTGCGTCCCGATCAGGAAACGGCGTTCCTGGAGATTGCCAAGAGCCATCAGCTGGAGATCAAGGGCTACGATCCCGATAGCGATGCAGAGAAACGGATTGCAGCACTCAAGCTCTGGGTGGAAGCGCAGGAAGGCTACCTCGTGAAGCCGATGAACTGCCCGCACCACATTCAGATCTACAAAGCTACGCCGCACAGCTACCGCGACCTGCCGGTTCGCCTGGCCGAGTTCGGCACCGTCTATCGCTTTGAACAAACGGGCGAACTCTCGGGCATGACTCGCGTCCGTGGCTTTACTCAGGACGATGCCCACCTCTTCTGTACCGATGACCAGGTTGGCGAGGAGTTCAAGGGTTGCATCGAAATGACCCAGATGGTGCTGCGCACGATGGGTCTGAATGACTATCGCGTGCGGCTCAGCTTCCGCGATCCTCGCAGCGACAAGTACGTCGGCGATCCCGAATCGTGGAACAAAGCTGAACGGGTTATCGAAGAAGTGGCTCGCTCCATCCCCGATCTTCACAACATTGAGGTCGCCCAGGGCGAAGCGGCGTTCTACGGTCCGAAGGTCGATTTCATCGTCCGTGATTGTATCGGCCGCGAATGGCAACTCGGCACAGTGCAGCTGGATTACAACCTGCCCCAGCGGTTCGAACTGGAGTATATCGGGGCAGACAATCAGCCGCATCGGCCGGTGATGATCCACCGAGCGCCATTCGGCTCGATGGA
>CAYPJB010000476.1:0-3375 GCA_964410845.1 uncultured Bacteroidales bacterium
AGCAAGGCATCCGGGCAGCTAGTCGATTGAATGCTGATATTCGTATCAGGAAAAGCTCAAGTAGAGCTCAGGCATAGGCGAGTGTATGAAGCATGAATGCGCTGGCGTTGCAAATTCTTCCTGCCACTTTTCATTAAATCAGGGTTGCTTGCCAAGCGAACCTGGACGATACTAGAAGACAGTAAGCACTCACCAATAACCCGCCCGCTGAGTTATCGATCCCCGCCTGCTACACCCTACCAGCACACCAGGCAACGGAGTTGCAACCAGATGTTTTCCGAGACGAGCCATTCACGGCAACTTTCTATTCATTGGTTGTGGATGCTGTCCTTGATTGGAGTTGTTTGTTTCCCTTTCACAGCATGTGCGTCAGACCGTACTGTCAGCTTTGAAAACGATGTAGTTCCTGTTTTGACCAAGGCAGGATGTAACACGGGTGTATGCCATGCCAAGGCCGGCGGGGGTCAAAACGGGTTTCAACTGTCACTACTGGGGTTTGAGCCAGCGGAAGACTTCGAGCATATTGTCTTTGAGAGTCGTGGTCGGCGTCTGTTGTTTGGAAACCCCGACCAAAGTTTGTTGTTGCTCAAGGCTACCGGGCGGGTGCCACATGGCGGCGGCAAGCGATTGTCGATGAATTCCCCTGGTTATGCCACCCTCCGTGACTGGATCCTGCAGGGTGTACCGAAAGATAACGCCCCAAGCCCGAAATTAGTCGCTTTGGAAATTGAACCGAAGAAGGGAGTGCTGCGAAAACAGGCCACACAACAACTCAAGGTCCTGGCACGTTACTCTGATGGCAGCGAGCGGGATGTCAGCAGCATGTCGTTGTTCGAGTCGAACGAGAAGGCTATGGCCGAAGTATCGGACACCGGTCTGATCAAGATCCTTGACCTGCCTGGCAAGGTGTCAGTCATGGTTCGTTACCAGGGACGTGTGGCGGTCTTCAATGCTGCGATTCCCCTGGGTGCGCCAGTTGAGTCGTTGCTTCCTCCCAAGAACTTGGTCGATACCGCCGTCTTTGCCAATCTGAAAGAACTGGGAATTCCTTCGTCGCCCGTTTGCGATGATGCTACCTTTCTGCGCCGGGTCACTCTGGACATTGCCGGACGATTGCCCACTGAGGACGAGGCGAAAACCTTCCTGGCTAATACGAACGCCGACAAGCGTGATCAATGGATCGATGAACTGCTGCGAAGCCCGGACTACGCGGATTTCTTCGCCAGTAAATGGACAGCAGTACTGAAGAACCGCCGCGATGACACTAGTGATATAGTGTCGAACTTCGCCTTTCATGCATGGGTACGCGACAGTCTGCTGGCCAACAAACCATATGATCAGTTTGTGCGCGAGTTGTTAGCCGCGACTGGCACCGTCATTGAAAACCCTCCGGTGGCCTGGTACAAGCGGGTAAAGGAGCCGAAAGATCAGATTGAGGATGTGGCACAGCTCTTCCTGGGAGTGCGAATGCAGTGTGCTCAATGCCATCATCACCCGTTTGAACGCTGGAGCCAGGATGACTACTACGCACTGACCGCATTCTTCGGTCAGGTAGGCCGTAAACCGTCCAGTACCCGCGGGGAGGATTTGATTTACCATAAGCGTGGCATGGCGACAGCAACGAATATCAAAACCCGTGCATCGCTGAAGCCAGCGGCGTTCGGCGATCAGGTACCAGCAATCGCACCGGATGAAGACCCTCGTCTACGGCTGGCGGACTGGATGAAATCACCGAAGAATCCATTTTTCGCCAAGGTACTCGTCAACCGCTACTGGAAGCATTTCTTCCAGCGAGGGCTGATAGAGCCTGAAGATGACATTCGGGAATCCAACCCGCCGTCGAATCCGGAACTGCTGGCAGCACTGGAAAAGCATTTCATCGAGAGTGGCTTTGATCTGAAAGAATTAGTCCGTGTTATCACTCGGTCGAACGCCTACCAGTTAAGTTCGATTCCCAACCAGTACAACATTGGCGATCGGCAGAACTATTCACGATACTATCCCCGTCGTTTGCCCGCTGAAGTGATGCTGGATTCAATCGACCAGTTAGCCGGTACGCAAACGGATTTTGCGAACCTGCCGCCCGGCACCCGTGCAGTGGCATTGCCGGACAACAGCTATAATCGTTCATCACCTTTTTTGCGAGTATTCGGACGGCCCGAGGGTGAAAGTGTCTGTGAGTGCGAGCGGGTACAGTCGTCCAATCTGGCACAGAGCCTGCATTTGATCAATGCATCCGATATTCGCGGTAAACTGGCGCACCCCAGTGGTCGGGCAGAGCGGTTGGCCAGGGATCCACGACCCGCGGAAGCCAAGATCAAGGAGTTGTACCTGCTAGCGTTCTCCCGGAATCCTCGGCCCGATGAACTGACTGCAGCACTGGGCTATCTGACCGAGCCACGGGTTAATGCTGCAGGTCAGAAAATGGATGTGCTGAAGGCAGCCCGCGAAAATATGCAGGATCTGCTTTGGGCACTGATGTCTACCAAGGAATTTCTGTTCAATCACTAAGGTAAGGCCACGGTGAACATCAAACGACTTTCCACACGATCTGCGTTTGCCTGGATCTTGTTCCTGGGCTGGGCCACCCTGGTAGGTGCTCAATCAGTGGGACTGCCAGCCCCCCGGCTTTTGACGACCATGCCCATGGGCGGCAAGGTGGGCTCGCAACTGGAGGTCACAATATCTGGAGAGCATCTCGAAGATGCCAGTGACTTGATATTCTCCGATCCTCGCATCACTGCGAAAAGCAAACTCGATGCTGCCGGCGTGCCGATCCCGAATCGGTACATGGTGACCATTGCAGCGGATTGTCCCGTTGGGCTTTACGAAGCACGAGTGATGACGCGACTCGGCATCTCTTCATCGCGTATATTTTGCGTCGGAACTCTCATCGAGGTTGTATGCACAAAGCCCAACAAATCACTGACAGCAGCCATGGCACTGCCGCTAAATTGCGTTTGCAATGGCTGCACCACAGATAGATCGATCGATTACTATACCTTCCAGGCCACCAAGGGACAGCGTATTGTTGTCGACTGTGCGACACGTGGCATCGATTCCAAGTTGAACGCCACGGTCATTATCGCAGACGCGGCGGGGCGGGATCTCCTGGTAGAACGACGTGGTGGCGTGCTGGACTTTGCGGTGCCGAAAGACGGGACTTATGTAATCAAGATTCATGAACTAACTTTTAAAGGTGGGCCTGCGTTCTATTACCGGTTAGGTCTCTGGGAACAACCGGCCGGGTCGCTGATCGTTCGCCAGCCTTCTACCAAGCCAGTCAATGCGTTCTCTTGGCCTCCTCTCGGACTTCCGCAGCAAGCTCAGCTTGCAGAGATCGAGCCCAATAATGATGAAGCACATGCCCAGCGC
>CAYPJB010000477.1:0-3352 GCA_964410845.1 uncultured Bacteroidales bacterium
CGGCGAGTTTTCGGTTCACGATTCCCTCCAGTTTTTCGGCAAAGGCATCATCGATCCGATTGACGACATGCGTGATCTGAGCAAAGCCACTCATCCCGAATTGCTGGAACTACTGGCGACGGAGTTCACCGATTCGGGCTACGATATCAAGCATGTCATCCGCTGCATTGTCAGCAGCCAGGCGTATCAGCGGACGAGTAAGCCGTTGCCTGCCAACAAGTCTGACAAGGTGCTCTACAGCCATGCTACCGTGAAGGTGATGACTGCTGACATGTTGTATGATTCGCTTCAGGTAGTGCTCAACCGGGAGCTAGCAAGCAACAACGACCGTCGAGCCAGGATGCAGGCACAACGCAAAGGCCGCGGTGGCCCCCGGGAACAGTTCCGCAACTTCTTCCATGCCGAAGCAGACGACGATGCCGGGGTGACTGAAGAATACAGCCATGGCATCCCGCAGGTGCTCAGGCTCATGAACGATGCGAACACGAACAACATCAACGGCGTCATCGCCCCGATGATGAAAGCGAGCAGCACCCCGGAACAGATGATTCAAACGCTATACCTGCGGATACTCTCCCGTCCTGCTACGTCAAAGGAAGTGGCTCGGATGAAGAGGTATCTCGAAGGTGACCGCGATCAGAAGCGGGGCTACAGCGATATCTTCTGGGCGTTGCTCAATAGCTCAGAGTTTGTTTTCAATCATTGATGCCCCCCGGTCGATGACCGGGGGAAGTTGTCGTCAACTGAAAAGGCAATCAAATCGAGATGGGTTTTGACATCGCATGAACCACCCCCGGCGACTCGCCGGGGGCTCAACAGGATACATTCATGTTCAACTTCTTCACTTCTCCTGGTTCGCGGCGTGATCTGCTGAAAATGGCATCACTGGGGGCGCTCGCTATCCCGACATCGGGGTGGTTCTCGCAACTGGCATTGGCTTCGCAGCAGCAATCGAAGGCAAAGCAAAAGCCTCAACACAAGAGCTGCATCCTGTTCTTCATGACGGGCGGGGCGAGCCAGATTGATACGTTCGATCCGAAGCCAGAGAACAAGACCTCGGCGTTTGCACCGATCAAGACGAGCGTTTCAGGGATCGAGATTGCAGAGACCCTTCCGAAGATGGCAAAGCAGATGCAGCACTGTGCCCTGCTTCGCAGCATGTCGACCAAGGAAGGGAGCCACGGTAGGGCCCGGTATTACATGCACACGGGGTATCGTCAGGGGGCGGGTGGGCTAACGTACCCGAGCCTGGGGGCAATCGCCTCAGCGACGCTGGGAAGCCCGGAAGATACGTTGCCCAACTTCGTCTGTGTCGGCGGACAGACCTTTGGAGCAGGTTACCTCGGGCCAGCACATCAGCCTCTGGATGTGCGTGATCCATCCAAGGGTGTGGAGAATCTCAAGCCCATCGATAATCTGCAGGCGTTCGATCGTCGCCGCTCTCTCCTGGAAGAGATCGAGCAAGGCTTCCTTAATCGGGAACAACTTGCGGCAGGCGAAGCCCATCGCAAGACGTATCAGCGGGCAGCAGGGTTGATGCATTCCGCGAAGGCCCGGGCGTTTGACATCGATAAGGAGCCAGCTCACATTCGTGATCTCTATGGCCGCTCGCAGATGGGCAATGCCTGCCTGCTCGCTCGTCGGCTGGTGGAAGAGGGGGTGACGTTCGTCGAGATCCCCATGAATGGCTGGGATACGCATCGTGACAACACGGGGCGCATCAAATCGCTATGCGGGCAGCTCGATCAACCGATGGCAGCACTGATTGCTGATCTCAAGCAGCGGGGCATGCTCGATAACACCCTCATCATCTGGATGGGTGACTTTGGCCGAACGCCCACCCTCGGCAAACAAGGTGGCCGGGATCACTTCCCCCGTGCGTGGACGACCATGCTGGCTGGTGGTGGCATCCCCGGTGGACAGGTTATTGGCAGCACCAGCAAGCAAGGCACTGATATCGTGGACCGCCCCATTTCGGCTGTCGATTTCATGGCGACCGTCTGCACGATTCTGGACATCGATTACAAGAAAGAATTTCACACCCGTGAAGGTCGGCCGATACGGCCTGTAGATAAGGGCGAGAAGTTGATTGCGGAGTTGATATCGAAGAAGGCTTAGAGACTTGATCCAGCCTCGGGCAGAGGCTGGACGCAAGATTGTCGTGTTAAGCTGTAACGTCTAGTGAAAGATCGCCTGTTAGTCCTGAGTCTCTCAGTCTGACTAGTTTAAGTTGCTACTATCAGAACAGAATGTCTGAAGTTCTTTACTTCGCTTTGCACTTTGATTTGCCAGCGGGCATAGTTGTTCATCATGCCGCAGGGAAGCACGCGGCAGCACTGCTTGGCGCAACATGGAGGAAGAGTCGCCGGAGGATTGAATCATGATGCGTCGTATTCTACTTGGTTTGTTCTTAGCCAGCCTGGTTCTTAGCACGGGCTGTTTCTGGCGGAAAAATTGCTGCGGACACTACAGCAAAACCTCGCGATCAAAAGGTCATGATGTTGGAATCATGGCCGGCTGCAATGAATGCTCGAGCTATGCAGGACCCGAAATGTTCGGCACACCGGTACATGGGAATGCTGGCATGTATCAACCCAATGCCGGGATGTATCAACCACCCGTTGATGAACGGCTGAGTGCACCGGCCAAGCAGACGCCTTACGAAGGCCCAGCCAAGAAATAACTACACAGGCTGCAATACGTCGATCAGCCGACTCTCAGCGAGCCTGTTCTCTGCTACCGCAACACGCCCTGTCGTGATGCGGTAGTGCTGCTTTTGTACTTCCTCTGCCAGTTTGCCGTAATCTTCCGCACCATTGCTGTTCGGCGCATACTCAAAGATCGATTGGCCAAAGCTGGGGCATTCCGCCAGCTTGATGTTACGACGGATACGAGTGCCAAAAATCTCGGCATTGGCCCAGGGGGACGCTGTTCCCCTGCTTTTCTCCAGAAAGCTCTCCAGATCACGGATAACTTCTCCGGATAGCTTGGTCGTAGATTCATAGAGACAGATGACGATTCCACTCACGGTGAGCCCGGCGTTAATCCGCTTGGCAACGAGTGAAGTGGTTTCCAGCAGTTTGCTGAGGCCGTGAAGGGCCAGGTAATGAGGCTGCAGCGGAATGAATACTTCATCAGCACACGCCAGTGCGTTGAGAGTGAGCACTCCTAAAGAAGGGCCGCAGTCCATCAGGAGATAGTCGAATGGATTCCCCTCGCTGCTTGCCCCTTTCGTCGGGAGGGAGAGGGGAGCGAGATCACTTTCTCTAGTGGAATGAGGAGCAATCGCATCCTGTTCCAGAAGATCACGCCGGATTACTTCTCTACCAACGACTCCGGAAAGCTCCATCTC
>CAYPJB010000478.1:0-3345 GCA_964410845.1 uncultured Bacteroidales bacterium
GGTGCCGGAGATTCGGATCTTGTCGCCCTGGCACCGGGCAAGCTCGAAAAGGATCATCTCCGCTCGCTTACCAGCATCCTCAAGCAATCACTGGCAGCAGGTAATGCACCGGAAACTCTGGTGGAGAAGCTGAAACAGGAAGTATCTAAGCCGGAAGATCAACGACTGATATCCGCGAGACAGATCAGCAAATTGCTCGTGGAATCAGATTTAAGCGTGTATCTCGAAGGGTTTCTGCCGAAGGGTGATGTTGCGTATCAGCAGAAAGACCTGGAAGCACTCAACCTGCTGGCCCGTTACTTTCTGGCCAAACATCAACAGGAACCGAAGTCGAAGTTTCTGGAGGAAGCATGGAAGGTAACGCTTCAGACCATGAGCATTCCTGATGGTGACAAGGAAGAGAAACTGGAAGCACTCAAACGTGCTGTCGAATATGCACCTCGCGTGAAAGAAGAACTTGGGCAGAAATGGCTGGATGAAAGTTTCACCACCAATACTGAACGAGGCAAGGAGATTCTTTCCACTCTCGGCACCTACATCACACAAGGTATGCTGCGACATCCACAGGATGCATCACTCCGACTGAAGGAGCTTCAACTCCAAAAGAGTGCTATTGCAGCCTTGCTCAAGACTGCTCCCAGGCAGGCACAGGAATGGTCAAGTACACTCACACTGCTAGCTGCCAACTGGCTGCGTGAAGCAGAGTTCTCCAAGCAGTACGACTACTCTTCAAGCTACGGTCCCCGTGCACGCCGTGATATGTTCGGAAATTTTTACTACATGAGTCCCGATGATGATGGCAATCAGCAGATGATGTGGAACATGAGGCAACAGGGTATTCCTACTGCCATCCCCACCGGGGAACTGCTGCGAACAGCACCAGATGACAAGTGGCTTCCCGTGATTGATGCGGGACTTCGCCCCAAGCTGGCAGGCATCCTGGCGCAATTGCACTTGAAGGTAGGTGAAGAGAACAAGGCTTTCCCCCACATTCAATCACTGGCTACTTCCAACCCCAACCTGGCAAAAGACCTGGTCAAAGAGTTCCTCAAAGTCTGGACCAAAAACCACGATCCCAACAGCGAACGTAACCAGTATCGCAGCATGTACTTCTTCTATGGCTACGAAGAACGAGCTGAGGGAATTCCACTGACACGTTCCAAGCAGGAACGTAACATCAAGGAACTTTCCGAAGTTATTGCCAAACTTCGAGATATGAACCTGGGTGACGTCGATGAAGAGATGCTGGCCAAGGCATTCACCACCTGTCATAGTGCTGCTGAAGTCTACAAAACGGAATCGATTGAGAAGGTCTTTGGCCCACTCGGCAAACTGAAGCCACGCACCTTTGCCAGTTTGGCTCAGACTATGCGAGGTAACTTGACAGGCCTCTGGAAGGCACCGAATGTTCAGGAGAAGAATAAGACCAATCGCAAGCAGAAAGACATCCAGGAGGAAGTTTTACGGGGCTACGAAGTGGCCAAACAAGTGATCGATGATGGCCTCATACAGCATCAGAATCATTGGGCCCTGTTGTTAGCCAAAGCTGCACTCCTGCACGACGAAGTCAACTTCCGATCAGAATTGAGCAAATCATCCGACTTCAGCACACAACGAAGTGCTGCTCTCAAGATCTTCCAGCAGGCTGCTGAGCAATACGATGCGTTGCTGCGTACTCGAACCCTTCCCGAAGATGAAGAAACCACCATGGTGTATGATCAATGGTTTTACGCTGCCCTCGGAGCAGTGGATATCACCATGATCAATGAAGAGAAGCAACCCGACTTCAAGCAGATGCCTCTCATCAAGGCTGCCATGCACAAACTGCCTGGTGACCTTGCTGAAAGACATATGAACAAGTTTGCCAACAATCTCTTTTCAAGAATGAGTTCAGCCAAGGCACAGGTGAAATTCCGCTACCTGCAAGGTGGTTTCGGCATTGTGGACGCTGACCACAAGCAAGCCCATGAAGCCCGCAAGCTCTTTGACTATTACAAAGACTTGATCACCGAAGTGAAACTCTCCACCGAAGTGGATGGTGGTGATGCCACGGTTGGTCATGGTGAACCGTTCGGTGTCTTTGTCCATTTGCTCCACACCCGTGATATTGAACGGGAATCAGGTGGATTCAGCCGATATCTGCAGAATCAAAACAGTCTGCGCTGGTCGTACAACTATGGCCGACCGACTGCTGATTACCGTGATCGGTTCGAGACATCCGTGAAGGAAGCACTCAAGGAACAGTTTGATGTTATCTCGGTGACTTTTGAATCAGAAAAAGTACACAGTCGCTCGGCACGTGAGTTTGGCTGGCGAATCACTCCCTATGCTTACCTGCTTCTCAAAGCCAAGGGGCCCCAAGTAGACAAACTGCCAGGGCTGCGTATTGACCTCGACTTCCTGGATACATCAGGTTTTGTGGTGCTCCCAGTAGAGTCACCAGTGGTTGCAATTGATTGCAAACCCAAAACCGTAGCAGCCAAGCCTGTTCGCAAATTGACTATCACCCAGGTGCTGGATGAGCGACAGGCAGACAAGGGCAAACTGATTCTCGAGGTCAAAGCCAGCGGCTTGGGACTCATTCCACCCATGACCCAACTGGTTGACATCAAGCCTGCTGGTTTCGATATTGCCAAGTTTGATGACCAGGGTGTGGCCATTGCCAAGTTCACAGAAGAACAAGGTCCGATTGCGATCCAGTCTGATCGCACTGCCATCGTGACTCTCACTGCCAAGGAAGGGCAGACGGTACCTAGGACCTTTGCTTTTGGTAAACCTTTAGTAGAGGGAATAGAGGCCGTCTATCAGCGATATCAGGATGCTGATCTGGTGGCGGTAGAGCCTACTATCGAACTGGATCGAACCTATGCCAGCAAGAGCATGGCCAACACGATATGGATCATCGGGAGCATTGCTGCGTCGTTGCTTACGCTGGCCGTGATTTTCTATCTCATCAGGCGAGCGAAACCCAATCCGTTTTCAGAAGATGATTCCCCTCAACACCTGACACCGTTTACCGTTCATCAGTACCTCGATCGGCTTCGACAAGGAAACCATATGCCAGCTACCCAGCGTGAACAGCTGGACCGTGAACTGATGATTCTGGAACGGGACTACTTTGCCAGCGATAAGGCGCAAACTGATGTCAATGTGCTTAAGTCTCTGGTGCACAAGTATCGAGGAATAAAACAGGTTTAGTTTGGATCGTTGATGCAAGCAGGGTATGAGCAGAATCCTAATTCAGTTTGACTTAGTACAGTAGTTCTAGTTATCTGTCTTGCAATTTGGTTAACGTTGCAAGCGGCTGCTTCCGCAATTCTTCTGGAAGGATCAAGTAGGCAAGCA
>CAYPJB010000479.1:0-3333 GCA_964410845.1 uncultured Bacteroidales bacterium
ATAGATGGTTTTCCTGCGATAGAAATTGCCAGTTTCTTTCCAAGTCATCGAATTCTGCATCGCTTCCAGTATCGCATCATGCGTATTTAATAATGTTAGCGGCCTGGCAACACTGATCAACGTAACGAGGTAGTTACAGTCAATCACGTTTCGCAGCATCTGAAAGTCCAGATAGTTCCTGGTTCGCGAATCAATCAGGTAATGGATGAACCGATGGCCCCGTATGGTATTATTGGAGAGTATCACTGGATTTCGCAGTTCCTCAGCAATACCCACAGGCCGAGCAACGCTGAAAGCAAAGCGACCTTCGAGAATGCAGTTTTCCATTCGAACTGGATGTGGCCCCATTCGCCAGCCAAGGCAGACACCATTCGGTGAAACCAGATGGCAGCGTTCCACCACCAGTTCCTGACCATCTGATGCCAGGCAGGCCGTGCCCGGACCACCGACAATCCGGCAATTGATCGCAGTGAGTTTGCCATGATAACACGTGACGACGGACCGGGTTAAGGGTTCATCGGTCTTGAGGCCTGGCGGGATGAGCGGCCAATAGATTTCCAGACCTTCCAGGTGCAAGTCTTGATTGGACGTTATGAATTGCCGATATCCCGTGGTTCCCGTGACTTCGGGAATGATGCGAGGATGACTGCCAACCGCTGATCGTATGGTCAACTTCTTGTTCTCGATGGTTATCGTATTGCAGCTGAACGGACCATCGCCATGCACTTCAATCACACCACTATCAGATGCCACTTCAATGGCTTCTGCAAGAGTGGGCAACAGAACCGGTTTGCCATTGATGCTGAAGCCTTCCTGCATGATTCTGGGGGAAGGCTGAACAGAACTATTGGTTGAGACCTTCATCAACCAGACGACTCCCAGACCGCCCATTACCAGCAAACTCACCAAGAGCACGGGCACCCAGTTTCGGTTTTTTGCAGCTGCTCCAGCCAGAGGAGTGATGCCGCTCTGCTCTGTTAATATGCGTTCCACTTCTTGAGCAGTCGCAATACGGTTCTCCGGCTCTTTCTGCAGGAGGCGATGTACCAGTTCACAGAACCAGTCTGGCAGTTCAGAAATCAATTCCTTCAGTGGCCGTTCAGGCGTGCTTCGGATGTGATCCAACAAGACAAAAGGGGAATCCGCGGTGAATGGCAATTTTCCACTACTTGCCTGGTAGAGAACTACTCCAAGGCTGAAGAGATCTGAGCGGGCATCAATTGCTTTACCGGAAGCCTGCTCAGGCGACATATAGGCAGGAGTCCCCGTCAACACACCTTTGGCTGTCAGAGTTTCGGTACCAACATGCTTGGCTAAGCCAAAATCGGCTATACGCACATCGCCAGTTTCTGCATCGAAGAGAATATTTCCTGGTTTTATATCCCGGTGCACCAGACCTCGATCATGAGCAGCAGCTAGTCCACGTGCTACCTGCCTGCCAAGTCTGACGACCTGATCCAGAGGCAATCGCTTTTCACGCTGCAACTTATCCGACAGCGATTCGCCCTGCACATATTGCAATACTAAATATGGCATCCCCTCAGCCTGATGAATACCGTGTATTGCCACCACATTTTCGTGCAGTAAGGTTGCAGCTGCCTGTGCTTCACGTACAAATCTTTCTTTGGCATCCGGATGATTGAGCATGTGCGGAGACAAAACCTTGACTGCAACCGTACGATTTAACACAGAGTCCAGCCCCTCAAAGACAACTCCCATGCCTCCCTGCCCAAGAACCCGCTTGATAAGAATGTCACCCAGCCTGCCGATGAAACCCGGTTTCGTCGTCGGTTGCAACCGTGGAATGGCTGTATGAGTAGTGGCCCCTGAAGAGAGGGTCGAAGGTGTTGATCGATAGCAGGTCAATTCGCTTTGCAACCTATTGATGACCTGCTTCAAATGGCGAGATTCGGATGCTGGTAACGTTGATGATGCCCGCATCACCCGACTAAGACCTGCCACATCTGTCATTTGTTCCAATCGATCACGACAAGCAGGGCAATCGCTCAAATGCGCGTCGCATACTGCCTGCTCCCGGGAAGGTAAAACATCAGCCAGCAGTTGCTCCAGCTGAGATTGATCCAAACAGTGCTTCATGAAGGCTCCTCCTGCACTGTTTCAAGTTCCTGACGTATACGTGCCGTAATGCGACTGCGTGCAATGTAAACCGCACCGGTACTGATTTGCAAATCCCTTGCAACCGTTTCGATAGCCTGCTGTTCGACAACAGTTTTCCAGAACGCCTGCCAGCTCGTCTCCCGAAACTCCGGCTGCACGCGTCTGGCCGCCCAGTGAAAAAGGTGCAGCTGATACTCTCGATCCCATTCCATTTCAGATGACTGGTCGAGAGGATGCTCCGCCAGTATCTGCTGGATTTCAGAATCACCGGAACCTTGATCGTGTTTGTTTTTGCGTGTGATGAACTTACGAATCTCGTTGCGTGCAATGGTAAGGAGCCAGCCACGAAAAGATCCCCTGGCTGGCTCATACACGAATTCCGGTGCAGCTCTCAGTACTAATCGAAGTGTTTCCTGAGCAAGGTCAGATGCATCGGCATCCTGCAAGCGGTTCTTCAGTGCGTATGAGTATAAGAGCGGCGCATAGAGCTGAACAAACTCCGCCCATGCCCGACTATCCTGCGGGTCGCGAATACGCATCAGCAAACTGGCTCGTGTTTGCATAGGCTCCACAGATTTGACTGAAGTAGCAGTACGTGCACTCAGAGTAATCCGGGCTGCCAATGCTTGCAAGTGCGGGCCCTCTTCCCATTTGCGCGATTTTCCAAGACTGGTCACACTGCCTGGCATCAATCCCCTGATTTCGTGAGCAAAGCTTTGACATGCACATCTGTCTTCACCTGCTGATAGGTGACCGTCATGACTTCCTTGTCTCGACGGAATTGCTGCTCGTAATTGATCTGCTTCTTTTCAGGCTTTTCAGCGACAGGCTTCCATCCCAGCTTCCCCAGTTCATTGGTGTAGTACACCGCTAGTTGATCTGCCGTCCCTTTGACGACAACGGACAGTGATGCTGGGGAATCGGAATAATTGACCATGCTTGCATCCGCTGGTGCCGGAACTTCGATTGACATCAGTCGACTCGCATAGCGAACAGCAGTTTTATTATTCTGCGACGGCGACTTGGTAACATACATTTCCAGCCGGATACCATCCTTCTTGAAAAACTGGGCATCGGCAGCCTTGCCATAAGGCTGCCAACCGAGAGCAATCAGTTTTTCACGCATCACTTTCTTGCCTTCATCCTGCCCCAGAGTCTCACAAATGTAATGCGTTGACATCGGAGCACTGATGATAGCTTTGGACTTCTCTGGCA
>CAYPJB010000480.1:0-3328 GCA_964410845.1 uncultured Bacteroidales bacterium
TAAATGTGGAAGTTCCATCAGTACCAGGTGGTGACCACAGACGTATGATCGGGTAGCCGGTGAGTGGCGTACTGATCGACTTCATGCCTACCGCAAACTTGACGTAGGGTTCATCCGTGACAAAGAGCTGCTTGGGGGCAGGCCTGGTATCGAAAGTGAGCTGGAGCTTGCCCGGTGGGATAGCCAATCGTTTGCGGGCTTCGACGATGAGCGCGTGCCAGCCTTTGTCCTTGGCTTCTACCGATTTTTCCCGGGCCAGGTTGCCAAGCAATTCCTCGGCGTAGCCGAGGAAGAGGGTGGCGAGCTTGGTGCTGTAGTCGCTTTCGTTTGGTTGCAGATCAGCCCAGCCTTCATCTTGTGCCCGGGCAGACTGGCCCAGCAGGAAGCGATGCGTGCAGAATGCGCGTTCAATCTGCGTGGCGTTCAGTTGGTTGCTCTTGTGAAGCGGTTCACTGGTGCCGGCGTCAATCTGCCTGTTGAGCTGGGCTGCCTGTGTCATCCATTTCTCAGCACGGTTGATGGTGTTCGCTGTGCCGGTCGAGTGCATCAGTTCATAAGCAGCCTTGGCTTCATCACTCTGCTGTAGCACGAGAGGCAAGACGGACCAGTACGTGCCGAGCTTGCTGCTGACCTGCATCAGATTGGAGACCTGTTCCTGGGGGGTGTTCCGGCGATCGACGCTGAAGTTCAGAACCACCGGCGTGACATTGGCTGACTTGATGAGTTGAATAGCATCGTCACCGAGTCGGGCATGCGCCAGACGCAGTCGGGCGTCTGCAAAATCATCGGGTCGATAGAGTGCAGTGCTTTCCTGAATTTTGCCAGGTTGCTGAGAGTTGGTGAAGAGACGGTAGGACGTGTCTTTGAGTTTGCGAAGCAGGACGAGGCGATCTTCACGAGCAGACTTGGCACGGTCAGCCAGGGCATTGCCTTCAAAACCATCTGCAAAGAAAGGTAGTTGCAGGAGTTTTTCGAGATCGTGAAAAGCCTGTGCCGTGCCGACGCTGGGGGTTCGCACTTCCTGCTTCACCTGCTTTATCCAGACAGTTTGCAATTCACTGATCTGTTTGCGCAGAGCAATGGCATGATTGTTGATCAATTTGTCATCAAGCGACGTTTCGGCTTGCAGCATCCGCGCCAGTTGATGCAGATTGCTCCACGCTTGGAACGTTTGCTCGAGCAAGGGACCCGGCTGGCTGGTAGCCCAGTCACTGAAACAGGGCAGTTGATAATAGAGCTGATCGCGCAGCTGGCAGGCTTCGATCAGTATTTTCGTACGAGCACTCGCCTGGATGTACAGGTTACTGGCCTGGGTGAGCAGTTCCTGAGCCTTCAGCCATTGGCTGGCATGGGCATCGAAAAGCAGGTCTTCCCCGGAGCGACGGAGTTCGTCCGCGGATTTGATCATCGGGGCTATCCAGCGGTTCATTTGAACCCAGTGGGAAGCATAATGGGTGCCTATGACATCGCTTCCAAGCCAGGCTATGCGTTCCGCCAGGGTGCGGGTGGTGATGGCTAACTTGATCAGATCTGTCTTGGTTCGCACCAGTGCCCAGGGTTTTTCCTGCGTATCGCGGACCAGCATTCGTACGAAGTGAACGTCCGCGGGGCGATGGCTGAGGCGCAGTTCCTCCTCAATCAAATCCAGCACCCGTTCAGCTGCTGCAAGGTCTGGCTCAGCAGTTACTTTCTCCATCGTCCATCGCCAGCTGTGGATGGTTAACTGACGACGGAGTGCGGAGTTATCTTTCGTGCTGGCAACGAGCTCTTTCCACTTCTTCACATCTTCCTTGATCGTGGCGGGGTTGTCCGACTTCCAGAGCACATTCAGGATGGTCGAAGCTTTGGCCAGTGTGCTGTCCTTTTCACGTGTCCTGGCATCAGCGGCACTGACATCCTGGATGAGCGGATAGCTTGACCAGGCCTGCGACTTGCTTTGCTCAACGATGAAGTTGTTCAGGACTTCCAGTTGACGGCGAATGGCTTCCAGGTCTTTGGGGGCAGCACCGGCAAAGTAGAGTCTCTCCAATCGCAGCAAAAGGGCTGTGTAGCTCTTCCACTGATAGGGAGCCATGACTTCAGGAGAAGGCGCCAGTAGCGCTAACTGGTAATACTTTTCCCAGTCACCTTTTACATCGAGAAGAGTGTCTCGCTGCCTGGGTTCAGCTTCAGGTGGAATATCACGAGGTACGGTTGCTACTTCGATGGCATCAGCAGCATCGTGGTTTTTCGTGGGGAGCAATATCGGCTTCTGTAAGGCGCTGCGATTGGCTTGCGACCACTTCTCGGTATGGATGGAGACATAGTCATACAGATTCTTGATGCTGATCTTCGGACGATCTCCACTCTGGCGGGCGGCGCCCCGCAGTCCCTGACAAAGATAGTGGCTGAAGATGCTTTTCCCCAACTCCGGGCTCGTCCAGGAGAGTTGATTCTCGCTGCAGGAGTTGAGAATGTAGCAATTGGGTATGGCGCTGAGCTTCTCTTCCAGGCTTTTAAGGCCTCGCGCAAAGTCAGTCGTTACCATGCCATGGAGGATGCTATGATCGACCTGGCTGGCATCGAAAATGAAGAGTACTTTTTTGCCCTTCAACTCGGATTGTACCTTGTCCAGAACGTCACGCAGGAAGAGGCGGTGTTTCGGCTCCGGATGGCTGGCTTCGCCAGGGACGAGCCAGAGGTAAGGGCCCAGTTCAGCATCAGCGTGGCCTGGCATGCTGAAATAATAGATGACGATGCTTCCCGCCTTCTTGCCTTCGGCAATGAGCCAGTCGAGCCAGTCTTTGGATGATTGTTCTTTTCGTTTCCACTGCGTATCAGGTGGAATCACGATGTTGCTGGTGTCCCTGCTTTGCCGAGCCCAGCTTTCGAGATCGACTTCATTCTGAGCGCCAAACACGTTGGCAGGCATGTTCAAACTTGTCGGCTCATCGTGCGCGACGAGAATCAGGGTGTGTTTATCAGTTCCCCCGAGCTTGAGCAGAACAAAGGTGATGACGCCGACGACCACTATGAGCGAGATAAAAGCCAGGATACGAACGAGCAAGCGACGAGAACTCGACGAAGCAACAGGTTCGGACGCACCACCATGCTGCCAGGAACGTTTTCCGGCGGCATCAGGCTGATCCTTGTTTTGATCCTTCTTCCAGGATCGGTTTGGTCCCTTGGGGTTCCCCATTACTTGCATCCTCTTGCGAACCTACACTCTAGCCAGTTTTCCATGCTGCTGCAACTAGGCAAAGAGAAAGCGTATTCCATCAAGCGATTGTCCTGTACTTTGCACTCAGCAGGCATTACCTTCCATAAATGATGGCGCTGCCTCGCCTCT
>CAYPJB010000481.1:0-3321 GCA_964410845.1 uncultured Bacteroidales bacterium
TCAGCTTGTGGAGCCTGGTCGTACTCACCGTCGGCTTTTCCTGTCGCATTTCCACCGTCATGGTGCTTTGCCTCTTCACCGCGATAGGCAACACAATGACATCCGCTTCGAGCATGCTTGCTGCAGGTAGCTGCGGGGCTGACCACGTGTGATCTACCGTATGCTTCAGGGTGCCTGACCAGTCTTGCTCCAGCGCCTGCAGCGTGTAGCGATAGCGGCGTTGCAGCTTCTGGGTGACTATCAGTTGTCCACTGCTCACAGCAACCTTGCCTGGAACGACGGGGAGTTCTTCGAGTTCGACCATGGCTTGTCCCAGGTCTTCGATCTCCAGTGAGTGATGTTGGGAAGCGTTGCCATTGCCACAGCTACTCTTGCTGCTGGTGACGACAGTGAAGTTGCCACGCTGAGCCGGTTTCACTTCCGTGTGAAAGCGGAAGTGGTTCTCGTCTCCTTCCGGAGTGTCGTTGGGCTTGATGAGGATGTCATTCTCGCGTCGGCATTGTTCAATCAGCACTCGACGGGCATCAGCATTGCGGTTGTGCAGTTCATAGCTGCGAGTGGTCTCTTCCACTACTTTGCCAGTAAATCCCTTGAGGGTGGAGTACTGGAGCTCAACTTCAGTCGGTCGCACCCTGGTTTGTGCAGGCAACTGTTTGATCGAGAGCGCAGCATCGACTCCATACGTCAGGAACGTCTTGGCTCCGATGGCAACTTCAGGCAGTTGAGCTTCACCCACGAACTGCCGATTTTCAAACAGCGAGATGGGGCCAGCCGCGAGCAGCGTCTTCGTTTCATTGCGCAATCGAAGCGCCAGCAACGCCTTGGCCTGAGCTTCATCAGCCTGGTAAAGCGAGAGCCTTTCTGCAGGGATGGCCATTTGCAATAACGGCACCATCGTCGTCTTGCCTTGCTGCAACGAAACAGGCTCAGCAATGCTGTACTCAAAGTAGGAACCAATGGGAGCTGCTTGTTGTGTTGCTTGCAGGTCAGCAGGCTTAGCTTCTCCCTGCCCTTGTCCGCCGGGCATGCCACCCAGACCACCTCCCATGCCTCCCATCCCACCAAAGCCACCACCACCAAGCCCACCCATGCCACCACCCATACCACCCATTCCGAGGGGTCGTGATTGTCTCGCAACATCTACTCCTTCTATGCCCAGTTCAGGCAGCTTGGCAACCGGACCGCTTTGTCGATCAAACAATGCCTGGTAACCTCGAGGCAGGAAGGGCTGATAGCTAGGCACCTTTGCTTCTGGTCTCGTTGGCTGAAGCGTGGTGTGTAAATCCATGCGGAACGAAACTGGTTGACCAGCTACCAGTTTCAAATGGATCTGTTGCCAGTCTTCATCGCTGGTGTTCTCGACGATGGCCCAGCCTTGAAGTTGCGCCTGGTTTTGCTGATCGAGCATCAGCCGATAGCAGGTCTTCCACAGAGGCTGTTCACGCAGGTAGCCGATGCGGATGCGCCGCTGGCCTTCACCTGTCACATGCAGCTTAATTGAGGTAAGTTGATTCCCCAAGGCTTCGAATGGCCGTTGGACCTTCGACATCGCCTGGCGGATACGCTGTTCCAGTGCTGCATCAAGCAGCTTGACCTGACGAATTTGTTCCAGCTTGATGGTGACATAGCCCTGCGCGGTAAGCAATTGCAGCCGGGCAGGCAGCGGATTCGTGGATATTGTTCTTCGCTGAATCAACGAAGAATCCATGCTGCGATACTTCACCGGCACAGTGTTCTCGCGATGCTGATAGCCAAGTTCACCTGCCGCTGGATGGTTGTCCGGCTGAATCACTTCCACCTGTCGTGGTGGTGGAGGAACTTCGAGACTCACGACAATACCAGTGACCGGAGCAGGCACCGCTGCTGCTGCGGTGGGTGGATCAAGCGTGACTTCCACCTGAGTGCCACGGGCGAGCAGCAGTATCTCCTGCCAGGTAGGGTTGTTCTCGAGGAAGTTCTCCAGGCCAGATGTGGCTGAGTCAGGATCGCGAGGGCTGGCCAGCGTCACGGTACCTGCTTTGCCACCATTTAGATCCTGTACTGTCAGACTCTTGAGCAGGTCATTCACCTCACCCAGCCTGCAACTGATTTCGATGTCAGACCTGCCGGGGAGCGTACCTTCCCTTTCGAAGTAGCCCACGCCATTGGTGTAAAGCACTGCCTTAGTGACTGGCAGCGTTTTGGTGTTGGTTTCCTTCTTCGGTTGGGTGATGGGTTTGGCTATTGCTGATGGTTCTGCATGGTTAGACCAGGCCATCGAGCCAGCTACGGACAGCGCCAGGAATCCGAGCGCACCGCCTGCGAGGAGACGTTTCATCCTGCACCTCATTGTCAGTTCCCGAGTAGATTTGAAAGCCAGCGGATGGGGAACCACCATCGACGAGGCCAGTGAGACGCGAAGCAAGACGTGATAACGCCCCGCATCAGTGTTGTGGATGTATCGTAACAGAGTAGGTGGGTGGAGTGTTAGCGGAATTTGTTTTCTCAGTGTTCTGTGCGGTATTGTTCTCTGTGTCCTCTGCGCTGAAAAGACCTAAACGCAGAGGACGCTGAGCGACGATTCATCTAGTTTCCGCACTGTTGAGACAACATGAGACACTATGAGACAGGTCAACAAACCAATCCCAACTTTCCACCAGCTGTTCACTAGATAGCGTACGCCGTTTGGTGTATGAATCACTTGTACACTAAATCAGTGGAGCACCGACCATCATGAATTGAGTGGAACGATATCAGCCATGAACTCCACGCAGGACTGACAAGCTATGCTGACAGTCCCATAGGCATTTGACGACATGCTATCACAAGCAAACGTCATTCACAGGAAACCCGACAACACGACAACATGAATAGTTGGAACATTTACATGAGGCGCACACACGCCGCGCCGAAGCTGGTAACTCCACGGTTCACTACGTTACTACCCGCGCGCACGAGGTGCGCGAGTTGATGCAGGAGGCACAGCACATTCCCATAACGCATTGCAGCGTAACACTTTCGACACACACTCGTGACGACAAGCAGTGCGCACACACAAGCGCGCGAGTACCATCTCATGAGCATGGAGACTACTTCCGTTTCAGCTCAGCACTCTGCACACTCAGCAACTGCCAGGAGTCGACTACAATCTTGGAGTCCTTTTCGAAAGCCGTCTTGAGGGGTTCCTTTTCACTGAAGGTCGTGATCTCGTAATGAATCACGTCACCCCTCAATTCATGCTTTACATGAAGCAAGGCGTTGCTGACACGGAACAAGCAATACAGATGGTTGCCTAGCAGTCGTTCCTGCATGCGGATGCCTGACTTCTCATCGAGTTCGAAA
>CAYPJB010000482.1:0-3315 GCA_964410845.1 uncultured Bacteroidales bacterium
ACGTGGCCCGGAAACTGTCAGCGCAGGTTCCAGGTGACGTGGAAAGCCACGGCGGATGGCCCAGTGGATGCTTGTTTCCGTGTTAGTTACGAACATGGCGTGTGTGTAACAACAACGGCTGCTTGTAAGCCTAAGAGTACAGTTGAGACCCTTCCCGTACCGAAGGTTGCGGGGCAATTGTCAGTTCAGAAGATCGGACCTGCCAAGCAAGGTATGGGAACACCGATCCTGTATTCCATTACAGTAACAAACTCAGGCAAGATTCCGCTGCAGAACGTGGAACTCGATGACATCTTCCCTCCGAACGCAGTGTATGTTCCCAACAGCGCCGACAATAACGGCCAGTTGATGGGGCCAGAGAGCAAGAAGATGCAATGGCGTCTGGGGACGATGCTGCCAGGTGAAACTCGCACTGTCTCGTTCAAAGTTCGGCCAACACAAGTGGGAACGTACTTGAATGTCGCCAATGCACGCGGTCTGGATCCCGATGGTCAGCGTGTCATCAGTAAAGATTCCACTGCTACCACTGATGTGAGTGGCATGGCCACGCTTTACATGGAGGTGAAAGATTCGGTGGATCCGCTCTTCGTCGGGCAGCCTACTATGTACACCGTGCTGGTGCGGAATACCGGAACTGCTCCCGCCACGAATATCCGGTTGCAGGCTGACGTGCCTCCAGGTATGGTGGTCACTCGCATTGGTCCTGTATCTGAAGCGGATGCCTCCGGCTATAAAGCAGGGGAGCCACGCATTACATTCCAGAGTTTCACCCTGGAGCCACGACAGGAAAAGGTCTTCACCGTGGAAGTTCGTGCTGATCGTGCAAATCTCTTCCGTTTTCGAACGACACTAACATCAGATATACTTGACCCGAATAAGCCTGTCATGAGTGAAGAAGAGACGACCAATGTAGTCAGCGAACGGCCACCCGATTCATTAACACAAGAGAAGCCAGCGACCGGAACGCTGACGAAGAAGTAATGCAAGAAGTCCAAGGCAATTGCCTTGGACTTCTTCGCATGAACCACGTTGAGCGTGATGCGTGCAGCTACTTGTTCTCTGCAATCTTCTTTTCGGCGTCCTTTTTCTCTTCAGGTGTCTTCTTCTCGCGGTTGAGCAGTTCGGGAAGATTTGCAACTCGCATGGCGATAGTTGACATTACCTGAGCGCCTTGAATGAGGTCTGGTTCCCGGGCTTTGTCCAGCGTGTCGCTTTGTGAATGGTGGGTGAGGTAATACTCGGCTGGATCCTGCTTGAAAGCAAATCCAGGCACACCTGCTGAATCGAATGGCAGGTGATCAGTACCACCCTGGCTGCCGTTGATGACTTCCACCTTCAGGTCCTTGAGCATTGGCAGTTCCTTTTCCAGGAATGGTTTCAATACGGTTCGTCCCTGCATGGGAAGGGACATGACACGACCGGTGCCGGTGTCGTGGACGAGTGCCATGGAAGTCTTTTCCAATTCATCTTTATGGGTTTTGACGTAAGCCTTCGATCCATGCAGTCCTTGTTCTTCGCCAGAGAAGAGACAAAGACGGATGGTGCGTTTCGGCTTGATGCCAGCCTTGGCAAGTTTACCCAGGCAACGGGCACTTTCGAGTACAACAGAAGTGCCGGTGCCATTATCGGTTGTTCCCTGACCGAGATCCCATGAATCGATGTGGGCACCGATGACAACGAACTCGTCAGGTTTCTCTGAACCAGGGATTTCACCAACAGTGTTGTACACCGTGACAGGGCCAGGAATGATCTTGGCTTCGATCTCGATTTCAAGCTTGACCGGTGTGGCATCGGGACGAGTTACCAGGCGATAAAGCATAGAATAATCGTCATGCGACATGAAGACGGAGGGTAAAGGATCGGCAGCATCGGTACGATCACCGAACCCCCAAGAGCCTGTCATGTTGAGCAAGCCGTGTGGCTTGGCGGAATCTGTCACCGTGCAGGCAACACCTTCGGAACGCAGGAACTGTTCGACAGCACGACGGAACTCCATTCCACCGCCACCGGCTTGTCGCTGTCGGGGAATATTGGAAGGATCGCGAGGCTTGCCAACTTCAGAAATTGGACGGACATCGGAAGGTTTGCTACGCAAAACAATAGCGTTCTTGAGCTTGCCTTTGAATTTGTTCAATTCTTCCTGATTACTGCCCGTCAGCAAAGTAACATCCTATCGAGTCCAGTGAGTTCGGTACCCTTGCAGAGTTGTTTGAGCATGACCTGATTCTGGTGAAGGAGTCGTAGTTCTTTGTTGAGGTACTTCTGCAAGGAATTGAGGTTGGGGAGAGCGAGGTTGGCAAGCCTGCTGTACTTGAGATAAGACCAGATGAACTCGACAGGATTCAACTCTGGAGCATAGGCTGGCAATTCGATGATCTTCAGTCGAGGATGGGCCGCCATCAGAGCGTTCACTTCGGGTCCACGGTGAATGGGAGAGCGATCCCACACCAAGTGGATCTTTCCACGCTGATGTCTCAGCAACTGGCGTAGAAACCAGGCTACGGCATGATCGTCATAAGACTGGTTGGGGATGCAACTACAGTAAAAGCCAAGATGCCCACGACGAGGCGAGATGGTGAGCGCTCCCATGAGCGAGATCTTGTCTCGAAACTTCTTGCTGTGTCGCAAGATAGGCGGTTTGCCTCGGGGAGCCAGGGTGCGACGCACCAGTGGCATCAGCTGCGAACAAGATTCATCGAGAAAAACCACGGTGGCCCGTTCACGTCGAGCCCGTTTTGCAAACGAGGCCAGTCGTGTTTCACGAAATGCTCAATGGCTGCTTCCTCTCGACCATCCGCACGACGCTGGGGCTTCTGACAGGAAAACCCTCGAGAGAGAATCAACTCTGTCACATACCGAGGATGGTATTTGACCTTGAACTTCCGCCAAATCACCTGGGCCACACGTGCTCCAGTCCACAATTCGGTGGAGAAGCCGAACGACTTGGCATTCTTGCGAAGCCATCCCAGCACCAGGTTCAGCTTCGAGGCGGATAACTTGCGGGGACGTCCGGAACGTGAACGTGTTGCCAGCCCAGCATTTCCCTTTTTACGATAGCGAGCCACCCATGAACGGACGGTACGTTCATGAACGCCCAGAAACTCGGCAACTTCTCGTTGGGTGTAACCGTCCTTCACCCGTTGCACAGCGAGTTGCCGTCGCTGCTCCGTTCGACTTCCTTGATGGGTCATGCTACACGATAGACGCAAACCAACCTGTCTTACAAGTGTACAGCGGGGGATTACTTATCTGACGGGCAGTAACAAATACCAAACCAGCATTTTCTGCCCATGAGCGACAATCGTCCGCAGATGG
>CAYPJB010000483.1:0-3309 GCA_964410845.1 uncultured Bacteroidales bacterium
GACAGCATGGCCAGTGCGGCCGGTGGGTATCGAGCGTCTTCCCCCACCTGGCCAGGCAAGTCGATCAACTTGGGTTCGTGTTCGGGTTGGCCTCGAAAACCAATGTACATGGGCCTGCCAGTTACTTGCAGAATACCGGCTTCATGCTTCCGGGCTTTCCTTGTGCCGGGGCGTGGATCAGCTATGCCTTGGGACGATTGACGGATAACCTACCTACGTTTGTCGTCCTTCCTGATTCCCGTGGTTTGCCCTACAACGGCATGGGTAATTTTGGGTCGGGGTTCTTGTCGGCAAGTCACCAGGGCACGGTGATTAATCCGTCTGCGAGTAGTTCAATTCCAGATCTTGAACCTCATTCCACAGCCAGGTATATCACGCCAGCTGCAACCAACGACGGGTACGAATTACTTCGAAAGATGAACAGCAGGTATGCCGAGCAGCATCCTGGAGATAATCGACTCACAGCACGGATCGGATCATATGAATTAGCAGCCAAACTGCAGTTAGCAGCACCTGAAGCGTTTGATCTGTCCAGAGAGCCTCAGCGTATTCACGACATGTATGGTACCGGACGTGACGAGCAACATGGAACCTTCTCGCGAAACTGTCTGCTGGCAAGACGACTGCTCGAACGGGGTGTCCGATTTGTGCAGGTATGGAGTGGAGCAGGGGGCCCCGCGAACAATTGGGATAATCATGCCAACATCATCAAGGAATTGCCACCAGTTGCCCGCCAGGTGGATCAGCCCATCGCAGCATTGTTGCAGGATTTGAAAGCACGTGGCATGTTCGACGATACACTGATCGTCTGGACATCTGAATTCGGTCGCATGCCCTTTACTCAAAGCAGCACCGGACGTGACCACAATGGTGGAACTTTTGTTACCTGGCTGGCAGGAGCTGGCGTGAAGCCTGGCGTCGCCTACGGAGAAAGTGACGAATTTGGATACAAAGCGATGAAGGAGAAAACGAGCTGTTACGATTTACACGCCACCTTGTTGCACTTGATGGGTATCAACCATGAAAAGCTGACAGTGCGACATAATGGTGTAGACCGCAGGCTGACTGACGTGCATGGCGAAGTGATTCACGAGATTCTCTTGTGATCATTTCACAGTTATTTCTGAGTAGTGCCGGCTGAATAGAGCTCATCCAATTGAGCCAGACTGGCTAGGTCGATGATAGCTTTCCACTGTGCATCGAGACTTCCCAGATAAGCTTGAAGGGATTGGGCCAAGTTCTGTTGTGCTACGACGATGTCATTGAATTGTACTTTGTCAGGCTCAATCTGATAGCGACGAATCATGGCTCGATATGCAGCAGTCAAGTTAGGCAGTACCAATTCACGATAGTTCTGTGATTGCACCCGACTGGTATCATAACGACCGTAAGCTTCGGCCAACCTGGCAGTCAAGCCATTCTGTGTGACCTGAATTGCATCACTGCTGCTGGCCAGAGTAGCCTGAGCCTGACGGATGTTACCTTGATTACGATCAAATAGCGGCAGCGTGACACCGAGTTGCAGACCAAATTGGGTCGTTCGAACCACATTATCATACTGCACAATCAGGTTGGTCTGCAGATCGGGTATGGGTGTAACTTCCTGCAAGCGTACATTCGTTTCTGCCTGTAATTGTTTGTTACGTGCAGTAAGCATATCAGTGTGTACATCAGCGATGCGTGCCTTGAGTACGTCAAAATCAAACGCAGGCGGTGGACTGTCAGCACGGCCAGCCAGCGGTCTCATGGACAGTTCCGGCTGACCAAGTGAAGCAGCTAACTGCCGCCAACTCGAGGTGACATTCGCTTCGGCCTGTTTGAGAGCGTTCCTTGCCTGTACAACCTGGGCATAGAGTTGCAGTGGTTCGTAGGCTGCAGCTTCCCCAGCTCGGACCTGTTTCTTTTGCAGTTGGTAGACTTCGTCTGCAAGGCTCACCAACGATCGATTGATTTCTACTGCCTGCTGAGCGACAAGAATGGCAAAGTACTGCGCTCGAACCTGATTATTGACTTCAATCTGTGTTCGTCTGGCATCAACAATGGCATTGAGATAATCAAACCCAGCTACCTGCTGGTTCAGAGCAAGCTTGCCTGCAGTCTTGATTACCTGACTGATAAAAGCACCCTGTTGTCCCGGTGTTCCTGACGGATAAGCCCATGGCTGCGACTGATCAGCTTGATATCCTACCACCGGGTTCGGATATAGACCTGCCTGTTGCATCGCGCCTGCAGCAGCTTCGATAGTGGCTTGCGCTTTCTGCAGCGAAGGATTCGAAGTAAATGCTAATTGTTGCAACTGTGCCAGCGTGATCAATTCTCCATTGGCCGCCTCGCTACTGGCAACGGCGGGAAGAACTTCTGACTTGCCGTCGGCTTTGGTAACTTGCAGAAGACCTGGAGGTAAATCGAAAATCTTACCACCGGCAGGTGCGGATGGAACCGGAGGCTTTATGTTTTGAAAACTGACGGGTAGCAGTACATCAGTCTGTGATACAGTATCGGGGAGATGGCCAATGGGTGCATGAGTGGTGGAGCAACCAGCCAGGGTAGTGATGAATCCACTGGTGATCAGCCACTTCTTCCAGGGCCTGCTCTGCATTACATGCTTCCCGATGAAAAGTTTCTTTCTTATCGTCGAGAAGAGTTGTCAATCTGAAACAAAGATGCTTGACAGACCGAAACGACTCGGGAAATAGTTCAGCTATTCTCCATTTTCTTCTCAAGATGATGCCAGCCAACGCAGTGGCCTGTCTTCATCGATTCTGAAAAGTGTTTGCGACAGAGCGAAACATAGCGATCGTTCCCACCAATCTCCACCTGCTGACCGGATCGTTCCACCTTGCCCAGTGGGGAAACTCGCACCACCATTGTCGCCTTGCGGCCGCAACAGCATATGGTCTTAAGTTCAACCAGAGTATCTGCCCAGGCTAGCAACGCAGCACTTCCCGGAAACAGCTCTCCCAGAAAATCTGTTCTTAAGCCATAACACATGACGGGAATATTTCCTTCGTCGACTACTTCGGCCAGTTGTCGTACTTGCTGCTTGCTTAAAAATTGAGCTTCGTCTACCAGCACACAATCAGGTTTGACCGAGAAACACAGATCCAGAAAGTTGGTGTCAGCATCGAAATGAAACGCTTCTGCACCAATGCCAATACGTGATGCAATCTTGCCGTCAGCGCGATCATCCAGCCTGGCAGTAAAAAGCAGCGTTCGCATGCCACGTTCAGCATAGTTGTAACTGGCTTGCAGCAGGGAGGTAGATTTCCCTGCATTCATGGTTGAATAGTAGAAGTAGAGTTTGGCCAT
>CAYPJB010000484.1:0-3303 GCA_964410845.1 uncultured Bacteroidales bacterium
AAGTAGACCCGCATCACGATTTCGAGTGTTTCAGCGAAGCGTGTCCGTTGTTCCTTAAGCCGTTGGGCATACTCCAGCGCTGCCCGTGGATCATGGATGGAACAAGGCCCCACGATGACGAGCAGCCGACGATCTTTGCCATGCAAGATGTGCCGAATGCTGGCCCGCGTTTGCTTGACAAGCTTCTCGACAGGCGACCCCGCAATCGGAAAGAACCGAATCAAATGCTCCGGCGGCGGCAAAGGCACCACCTCGGAGATATGCAGATCATCGGTCTGGCTGGTACGTTCCGTGACATCCATGTGTCATACTGCCTTTCGTCGCTTGGCGGCAACCGTTCCCAACTCCCGCATCGTGCTCTCCAGCGAAGCGGACTTCATCAGCGTCTCGCCGACGAGGATGGCCTTGATCCCTGCTGCAGCCAGCTTCTCCACATCGGCACGGGTGCGGATGCCACTCTCGCTGACGAGGGTGATGTTCGCAGGCACTTGAGTTGCCAGGTCGAGCGTGTGTTCCAGCTTCACTTCAAAGTTATGCAGGTTGCGATTGTTGATGCCCACCAGCGTCGCCCCGGCATCCAGCACTCGCTGCACATTGCTGGCTTCGTAGCATTCGACGAGTGCATCCATGCCCCAGTGTTCGATCTCGCGAAGCAGACTAGCCATCTGGGCATCGTTCAGAATCTCTGCGATCAGCAACACCGCATCCGCACCAGCCAGCTTGGCTTGCAGCACCTGGTACCGCTCTAGGATGAAGTCCTTGCGAAGCAGTGGCGTCTGCACCGCTGCCCGCACGGCACGTAAATCATCCAGGCTGCCACCGAAGTGGGGCCCATCGGTCAGCACACTGATGCAGGCTGCACCGTGGTTGGTGTAGTTGGCTGCCACCATCACCGCATCCGCCCCGGCCTGGATGGCTCCTGCAGAAGGTGATTGCCGTTTCACTTCAGCAATGATGCGGATGTAGTCGGTGTCACGTAGCGACTGGTGAAAGCAGCCACGAGGTCGATGCAGGCTGGCCGATGCAAGCTGTCGTTCCAGCTCAGCTTCGCTCTGCTGAGCCTTCGCTGCAGCCAGCTCAGCACGTTTGCTTACCACAATCTGATCGAGAATCGTTGGCATACCAGTTCACAAGCTTGGCATTGAATAGAGTTCCTATCACAATAGGTATACGACTCCACACAGGTGATTCATGGCAGAACAACGCAATGTCCTCGGCGGCCCGCTGCAAATGTGTTCGGTGGCTCCCCTCACCGGCTTCTATCGTACCGGCAAATGCGAGACCGGCCCCGACGACCATGGCCGACATTGCGTCTGCGTGCTCACTACCGAAGACTTCCTCCGCTTCTCAAAAGCCCGTGGCAACGACCTCAGCACCCCCATGCCCGAGTATCGCTTCCCCGGCCTGAAACCGGGCGACCGCTGGTGCCTCTGTGCCGAACGCTTCGCCGAAGCCCACAACGCCGGCATGGCACCCTTCGTCGTACTCGAAGCCACCCACGAATCGACAGTGGAAGTGGTCCCACTCGAAATCCTCCAAGCCTACGCCGCCACCGGCGTGAACAAGTTACGCGGCGACATTATGCCGAATTAAAGTAAATGCCATGCCATCTCCCCGTACCGATTCGGGCATCAGTTGTATCCAGGTGATGGCAGGAGCATGGTGCCTGGCACTCATTACAGCATTGGGGTTTTTCGTAGTATTTGTTGGAAACATTCACGACATTGCAGCAGGGATCGCCACGATTGCCTTGATGGCTTCGGTGGTGATTCTGACCATCTTCCTGGCGACACTCTTTTTACTACGGGGCCTGTGTCGACTGGAGTCGTGGGCTTGGTATGCTGCTGTACTCTATCTGGTACTCCATCTCATGGGTCTGCTGGCACCACTGGCACTCCTGGGCTTATGGGATATCTTCCGTCTCGAAGTCCAAAGCGACTTTGGCCTCGCCCGTTCGCCAGTAGATAGTGACAGACGAGACACGTTATGAACGTGAGACACCATGAGACAACTTGAGACGCATGGGGCGATGAATCTCTAGATTCTGCGATCTGTACAGCTTGAGTTGCAGCCCATCCGAAAAGTAGAATGCCCTGTTGGTGTACCAGCTTCAGCCGGCCAGCGTTTCATTGACGCTTTTGGCAAACGGCTTGAACCCTGCGCGCACACGAGCGCGCAAGTACGACACATGCTCCCCCTACCCACCGGGGAGAGGGGTCGGGGGTGAGGGGGGCAGCAAACTCGTGTTTAACCCGATTCTTCAACCAGCCATTCTTCCCGAAGGGAGCCAGAAAGCCGCGCGCACATGAGCGCGCAAGTACTGTGCAAGTACACAGTGTCACGCGCGCACGAGGCGGTACGGTAGTTGAACCAGGGATTAATTATGAGAAACCCGCACACTGGAGGCACTAAGCTATATACCCGCGCGCATACGGAGCGAAAGTACGAAACCTGCTCCCCTGGCCACCGGAACGAGGAGTCCGATGAACTTCAATCCACCTTTTGTAAGTACAAGATGGCAAAGACGATAGGGCACACACGCGTGGCGCCAAGCTGCTCGCATCGCTGGCCGGCTGAAGCCGGTACTCCATCGCGCGCACGCGAGCGCGCAAGTACGACACATGCTCCCTTCTCCCCACCGGTGAGAGGAGTAAGGGGATAAACTCGTGTCTAACCCTGTTATCAACTTGAGTTAACACCATTTAGAACCCCTCATCCCCAACCCTTCTCCCCGGGAGGGAGAAGGGAGCCAGACACACACACGCCGCGCCCAGCCAGCATCCCAGACCCCTCTAGGCGGGACTCCAATGGCAGCATTCCAGCAATAGCCATAAGCTATCGTTATCATTGGAAAACAGTATTTGTCCTATGACTCAAGGTGACTATCCTATCTGAGCATAGTTCGGTTTCTCTCCTAAGAGGTTGACGACATGAATCGTTTGATGATGACTACTCGTATGCTGGCAAGCTTTGCGGCGTTGTACCTCGCTACGTCGGTACAGGCTCAGCCCTCTGCCAATCCCCATGGCGATGCTGCTCCCGGCGCGAAGTGCCCGGTAACTGGCATGGCAATCAGTGCCAAGACTACTCCCGCCGCTCCGACCACCACGCAGGCACCTGGGCAGGGAAATGCCAATCGAGGTTACTACACCACCGGCGATTGGTGGCCTAACCAGTTGAACCTCAAGATTCTCCATCAGAATGCCCCGGCAGGCAACCCGATGGGCAAGAGCTTCAACTATGCAGAAGAGTTCAAGAAGCTTGACATCGAAGCACTGAAGAAAGACATCATCAAGGTGATGA
>CAYPJB010000485.1:0-3293 GCA_964410845.1 uncultured Bacteroidales bacterium
GGTGTTTTTGATTGAGGCACTACTCTCAACTCGTATGGCACCTTGCTGACGGGTGGACAGATTGTAATGAAGTCGGCATTTCTGTTTGCAACCAGTTCGCCTGGCACTTGCTGCAGCAGCATTTCATGGTAATCGCAGCCGTTCTGCTCGCGATGGATTCTGGCTCGCTCAGTTTCGCGTCCCAACTGATCAGGAATCATGCCTAAACCGACAATCTGTAAATGTGGATGGGCCAGCGAAGCCCCTGCTCGTACGCCAACATTCTTGAAGACCTGGATGCAGTGTAATCGCTGATCTTCCATCATGTGTACGATTCTCTGTTGAACCGTTTGAAGCACGGTGCTTAACTCTGCATTCGAAATGGTTAACCAGCTGCCATGATGCTGTGCAGATTCAATAACAATTTCATGTTGTCCGTAGCCATACTCACTTGCGTCATCGACGATGGGAAAGCGGTTGGGTATCACGCGACCCTGCCAGGGCAACAGGGGATCGGCAGGCCAGCGGAAAACTTCGGGGGGAGTGTCTGCTTCATTGCCAGGACAAAATGGGCAGAATGTGTCTTCGGGAAGAACGAGTTCTTCACGAACGAAAGCATTGGAGCGATTCGCTCGCCGTGGTGCATAGATGACATCATGCCCGGTGATGGGATCGACGAGATATGTTGGTGCTAGTTCATTCATCTGTGGCAATATATAGCTTGTGATGATGCTTGATGAAGTAACCTTGAGTCTGACCGCCAGTTTCTCCAGCGTACCCAGATTATCAGTTACTCTGAGAACCTTCATGATTCCGCTTGACCCTTTCATGGCTCAAGGCTATTTGCCCGATACAAGAGGGTAGGAAGCTATCCATCCCGTGGGGGGATCGTCCGTGGAGTATGTGGAGCCGGTGGTCGAAGCCGAGGCGCTGACGAAAATCTATCAGCGCCGGCAGATCGCCCTCAACAACGTGACCATGAAGGTAGCACGGGGAACCGTGCTCGGCTTGCTGGGCCCCAACGGCGCTGGCAAGACCACGTTCCTCCGCATCATTCTCGGTCTGCAGCGTCCGTCGTCCGGCACCATTAAAGTCTTTGGTCAGAAGATGGGCCCGAATGCCAGCGCCCTTCGTCGACGAATCGGCTATATCCCCACTCACGCTGAGTTTCCACAAGGCCTGACACCTCTCGAATATCTCGATTATGTAGGCAAGCTCTTTGGTTTGCAGGCTGTGGTTCGCAAGCCTCGCTGTGCCCAGATGCTTCGTGCCGTCGGCCTGCAGGATGTGGCAGGCATGGTGATCAATGGTTTCTCCAGTGGCATGACAGCACGCCTGAGCGTTGCGGCCAGCCTGATGAATGAACCAGAACTGCTGATCTGGGATGAGCCTACTCATGGCCTGGATCCCGAAGCTCGTCGCAGCATGCTGGATTTGATCAAGCAGCTTTCCAGTGAAAAGACGTTGATCGTTTCCAGCCATAACCTCTCCGATATTGATGAAGTCTGCAGCCATACCGCGGTGCTGAGTCGTGGGCAATTACTCTACTATGGCGACCTGGCAGATATGAAAAGCAGTGGCAGCGGCTGCTTCTCGTTTGAACTCGAACTCGACTGCGATGCCAAGAGTACTGCACGTACAGCCCAGGCATTGCGCGATCAGAAGATTTGCGAAGCAGTGGAATCGCAGCAGCGACGGTTGACGGTTCGTCTGCCTGACGATCAGCCTAACACGCTGGTGCTGGCCCAGTTATTTCAGTCGCTGTCGGATTTGAAAGTGAATGTTGTGGATGTTCGCGGGTTAGGTCAAGGAACGGAAGCAGCCTTCCTCGATCTGGTCGAGAAGGAGGATAATAATGGCCTCGTCCGCATCTATCGCAATGCCGCCTAGCCGGTGGCTGCCGCTCTGGTCGATCCTGGAAATGGATTTCAAGCAGACGGTGAAGAGTTGGCTTTATCGTATCGCCATCTTTTCGGTGGTTATTGTCAGTGTAGGCGTACTTCTCAATCGTGCAGCCATTCATCGTGAAGCAGGTCGGGTGCAGTTTGCTTCTGATCATGTGGGTGACTTCCTGCAATATACCGTGATCTTCGGTGCAGCTGTTGCTGCGCTCTTTACTGCTAATGCTATCGCTGGCGAGCGAGGCAACCTGATTGACAGCACTCTTTGCCGCGGGGTTGGCCGCTGGCATTTCTTCCTCGGGAAGTGGATAGCCAGGTCACTGGCTGTGACGGGCGGGTTTATAGCTGTCGGTCTGGTATTTATGCTGGCAACGGTCTTTATTTTGAAAAGTGATCTCGATCTTGATCACTGCCTGGTAGCCATGCTACTGGTGGCATCAATTCTGTTTCTGATGGTTTCCATCACGATGGCCATCAGTGCTTCGATCAGCAGCAATTCGATGCTCAGCCTGGGAATGGTTCTCTTCATCCTTTACGGAGTGATGGCAATTCTCTGGCTGGTGCCGCTCGAGACGTTCACCCTCTCCAAGTTTCTGAATACCTTGCCAATGCTGGTTCGTACCGATGAAGCGAATGCCAGCCGTGGCGCCTACTACAAAGCTCTTCCATTGCTTCCCTTCCTGAAGCTAAGCGGCTACATTGCCCTTACCGGCTGCGGACTGGCTGGTGCAGGCATGCTTTACTTCATGCGGAAAGATGTCTGATCGCTGGACGCAATAGTGCGGGACAATGGATGTCGTATTCGGTTCGCCAGGCAACCCTGGCTGATGTACCAGAACTCGTCAGGCAACGCCGCCGCATGTTTGAAGACATGGGGCACACGGATGAAGCCAAGCTGCAGTTGATGTCAGGCTGTTTTGCCTCCTGGGTGAAACGCTATTTCTCGAAGAACGAGTACTTCGCCTGGCTGGCCTTCAGCGGTGAGACGTGTGTTGCAGGGGCAGGGCTCTGGCTGATCGATTGGCCATGCCACATTCTTGATCCCATCCATCCTCGTGGTTACATTCTGAACGTCTACACGGAACCCGCCCACCGTAAGCAAGGCTTGGCCAGGATGCTGACGGAACGCTGTATTGAGCACTGCGAGAAGTTGGGGCTTGGGGTAGTGAGCCTGCATGCGAGTGAGCATGGACGGGCGCTGTACGAATCGCTGGGGTTCGTGGCGAGCAATGAGATGCGGCGGGTGAAAAACTAGCGATATTTCGAAGTAGAGAGAATGGTAATATTGCTACCAACAATGAATCGGCATCGGTTATTCCTTCGGCTGTGGTTGTTCCTCGTTTGAGTTGTCGCTATCTCCCTCAGACACCTTCATCCCCCGCTTGATCACTGCCTGCTTGAGAAGATACTCAA
>CAYPJB010000486.1:0-3285 GCA_964410845.1 uncultured Bacteroidales bacterium
CCCACGACCTCTTGCACCCCAAGCAAGCGCGCTAGCCAAGCTGCGCTACAGCCCGTTCCATTGACACTTTGTACTAGCCCAACCTGCTTTGACTAGACCTCTTTGACACAAACCACGTTCACTTACTTCCTGCTTGTAGCTGAATGCGACGGCGTAAGTCGTCGAAGCCATTGGCGATCTCTTTGAATACGGGCAAGTAGCTCTCCATTTCCTTCATCACGGGAAGAAACTCTGCACCTTTGCCTTCCGCAACGGCTTGTTGGCCAGCAATGAGGAGCAGCCGTAACCGTTCTTCGCGAAGCGTCTCCTGCTGGGCGGAACGGACCAGTTCGAGACAGTGAGGTATCACTGCTTGCCATTTCCTTTGTGACAGACCTGCGTCAATCAATGCATAGGTCAGCAGATCCAGACTGCTGCGTGTTTCATCCTGCCTTGCCCAGCGATCGCGCATTTCCAGGAGGAGTTGCCAGCGTTTGCCCACTTGTCCCTGTGTAGCCAGAAAGCGTTCCCACTGATTCAGCAAAGGCCAACTCTGCTGTCGATGAAGAATGTCAACAAAGGCTTTCCAGGCATTCTCTTGAACACGCGTGTCTTCATTACCAGCAACACGTTGCCACAACACGGTAAGAATGGTGGGTGTCCCCACTTTACCAAGTGCTGTAGCAGCCTTGCTTCGTACTCCCGGATCGCCATCCTGTGTCAGAACGTGTTCCAGCTTCTTGAGCAGTTGTGTCTGTTCGCGTTCAGGCAATCCATCGCTTTCGCCAATTACCCCGAGACAGCCAACCAAATAGAGACGGGCTTCCGGAGAAACATCATCAAGCGCAGACAGCACCTGGTGATAGACCTCGCAATGGGCGATTGCCTCCAGTGAAGCACATGCTGCCAGACGCACCTCATCGGTGGGATGTTTCAACAGTTTCGCCAGCAGTAAACTCGATCGAGGCAGACGCAACGCACCAATGCTGGTTGCAGCTTCAGCCACGACGCTGGGTGTTGAATCACGGAGTGACTGCTCCAGTGCAGCAAGCGTACTATCGAGCGTTGCTGGTTGTGGAAGATTACCTCGATAGTTCCCCAAACTGCGAGCTGCTGCTGCACGTACCTTGGGTGAAGGTGCCCGCAATAGATCAATCAGCCGACGATACACTTCTGGCGAATCTGCACGCTCCAGGGCGACTACGGCACGCTGTTGAACTTTGGCATTGGCATCTCTGGTCAGCGTCAACAGCACATCGGTATAGACCTTCTTTGAAGGCAGATCCAGATCTTTCCTGCTGAACTGCTCTGCAATCTTGGAGACTGCGAGTTCACGTACAGCAGGGTAAGTGTTGCCTGACAGATTCATCAGAGTGTTTGCCAGGTCTGCCTGAAGTACTTTTTCCAGCAGCTCCTTGTGCAATTGCAACAGTGTCGTTTCGGCCTGATTGAGTTCATCTCGAAGTCGTCTAGAACGATCAGCAAAGAATCGCAACCTCGTCGATTGCCATTCGGTTTCACTCAACGTTTCATAAGCTTGCCACCATCGCTGCCATTGTGCTAGATCAGCCCCGAAGTCCTGGCCGCTGATGTCACACAGGGACGATTCAGCAGCCTGCCGAACATTGGCTGAATCGCTCACAAGTAGTTGGAATAGCGATGTGACCGAGGACTTGCTGGCAAGTCGGCCCAGTGCTTCAACAGCAGCCTGACGACGAAGTGCCAGCATAGTTTTGTCGTTGGCAGTGCGGAGCAGAGCTTCTTGTACGACTGCAACAGGAAGTGCAGAAACAGTTTCGATGGCAGCCTGGCGAATGGGTTGCTGTTCAGCAGCGAGAGCATCCAGAAGAGGCTGCAGATAGCGAACGTCACGACGCATTCGAATGGCACTGGCAAGAGCCTGAAAGACATCCGGGCGATCCCAACGGGTCATTTCGAAAGATACCAGTGCCACGAACTCAGCAGATTCGGACATGACCAGTTCATATGCCGCCTGACTTTGTTCCTGCGGTCGATTGCGGTTGTAAAGTTGTTCTCGTAGTGGGGCTGCATCCATTGCCCGTGGTAATGGCAATCCGGGTGAAGCTAACGGCTGGTTCGGTGGCTGTTGCGAAGGTATCTGTGGCGGCGCCTGGGTGATGCAACAAAGCAGCAGCAAGAACGAGCTTGCCATGTGCATCCCCCCTTCCCTGGTTGACGCTGAATTCCCTAGCCAGTTCGACTAGGCAGAACGAAAGAGCCGAACTATACTCCCGCTCGCCAGTTACGTCAATTCGGACTGCTACAAGAATGAGAGCGGCAATGGATCGTACCAGACTTCAACATTGGGCTCATTTTCTCGCTCGTCGGCAATGGGCCTATCTGCTCATCCTTGCTGTTGGCATGATTATCTTTCTTCCCAACCTGGGGCAACATGGCTTGTGGGATATCGATGAAGCCCACAATGCTGAATGTGCTCGTGAAATGTGGGAAGCAGATAATTTCATCGTTCCCACATTCAACTACGCCCTTCGTACTGATAAGCCCGCCATGCTCTATTGGTGGATCGGGCTTAGTTACACCATTTTCGGTGTCAGCGAATGGTCAGCTAGGCTACCTTCCGTGATCGCTGGCCTCGGCAGCCTGCTCCTTTGTTACGAAATCGCCCGAAGGCTTTTTGGCAGCGTGACCGGCCTGCTCTCCGCTTTCATCCTGGCAAGCAGTTTCATGTTCTCGATTTCCAGTCATGCCGTTACACCTGACGCCATTCTGATCTGTACGGTACAACTCACATTTTTCACCTGGATTATCGCCTATGATCGCCGACAGCCTGCCTGGTTCCTGCTCACGGGTTGTTGCGCCGGTTTGGCAATGTTGACGAAAGGCCCGGTTGGTCTAGCACTTCCCGGTGCAGTAGTCTTGCTCTTCCTGTTATGGCAACGCGATTGGCGTTTTCTCCTGACCAGGCGAACTCTCGATGCCTTGGGTATGTGCCTGCTGGTTTCCTTACCATGGTACATTTATGTTGGCATTGAAACACGTTGGGAGTTTATCAAAGGATTCCTATTCACGCATAACCTGAGCCGGTTCAACGCACCGATGGAAGGGCATCAAGGCCCTATTTTCTATCATCTTCTAGTTATACTTGTTGCCTTCGCTCCATGGTCGATCTTTCTAGGTCCCACACTCTGGAATTGTGTTCGTAACAATGCAATCTCACAATCAGGCAAACCCTGGGCTTATCGCTTGTTGCTCTGCTGGATTGGAGTCTGGTTTGCCGTTTTCTCGCTGGCTGCAACCAAACTGCCGAATTATGTTCTCCCAACG
>CAYPJB010000487.1:0-3281 GCA_964410845.1 uncultured Bacteroidales bacterium
CCATCGATCCATTCCAGCACCAGATAGGGTAAATCCTGATGCTGTCCCACTTCATGAATCTGCACAATATTGGGATGTTGCAGCCGGGCGACCACTTCACTTTCTTTACGGAACCGTTGCTGTTCCTGCTTGCTGCCGAACCTGCCGCTGAGCACCATCTTGATGGCAACGTGCCGCTTGAGGGAACTGTCCCAAGCCTGGTAGACCACTCCCATCCCACCCCGACCGATTTCCTTCAGGATCTGATATCGACCCACAGTTTCCGGAGCGACAACATCAGTAACGACAGCTTTGAGCTGAGTGGCAGAGAGATGACTGATGGCAGGCTTTTCGAGAAACTCGCCAACATTTGCCTGCATGCTGAGCATGCGGTCCACTTTACGTCGCAAGGCCTTGTCCTGTCCACACACCTGATCCAGATAGGTAGTACGTTCTTCTGGTGATCCTTTTTCGAGGGCTTCAAAATAAATAGCTTCGACTGAAGGCTGCGGCATTGGAACACCAATCCATCTTACAGGGAAACCTGTTTACAGAGCTTCTACCTGACAATGCGGAAAAAACCTCTTCAACCCCTCATTCTTTTTCAGATTCCTGGTCACCTTCCAGTTCCGCCAGCAGCCATACCCGGGAATACGCCCACCAGCGTTCTGCGGTAGCTACAGAAATGTCCAGCAATTCTGCCGCCTCCTGTGTCGTCAGGCCTGCAAAAAAACGAAGTTTCACCAAATTGGCTTTATCCGGCTCTTCCACTTCGAATTGCTTCATCACATCGTCGAGAGCAATCAGAGCTTCTGGCGAATCCGTAATTCGGTGAAAATCCTCGAGTGGTACCTTCTGGCGATTACCGCCATGCTTGATCGCGTTCTTGCGTCGGACATTATCGATCAGAATACGTCGCATCGATTCGGCAGCAGCGGCAAAGAAATGGCCTCGACCTTTCCATCCTGCTGCCTGCCCACCTCCCAGCAGTTTCAAATAAGCTTCGTGTACCAAGGCAGTGGGCTGCAAGGTTTGACTCTTCTGTTCCTTTGCCAGATGATAGGAAGCCAGCTTGCGAAGTTCCTCATAGACGAGCGGCAGGAGCTGGCTGGCAGCACTGGGGTCGCCATGATCAATCGCAGAAACAACATCAGAGACTTGTGAAAGTGACAACGGTTCCACCGCGTGAAGCTATTGAACAACGCTAATTTAAGGGCTTGTGAATAGCTAAGCAAGAATCTCCAGAAAAGTTCTCGTTTGATGAGGGTTTTCGAATTTGGATTCCGCACTGATAGGTGTAGCAGATTACCAACTCAGGCACCTCTCAGTGCAAACAGGAGATCCGACATGACAGCCCTCAAGAACTTCTTCGTAAAATCATCCGACCGAAAGCAAACTGTGCCGGTTCGCCAGGTACCCCGTCTTCGAATGCAGGTTGAAGCGTTGGACGACCGCATCATGCCTGCTGTTACCACCAGTCTGAATGCCGGACTGCTCTCTATCGTGGGAGATGCCAGCAGCGATAAAGTCAAAGTTTCCTACCTCCCAGCCATTTTGAACAGCCCGGCCAGAGTTACTGTTTCTGACCTGACGAATAACAAGTCGTACACCTATGCTGCCACGAACGTGCAGAGGATCGAGTTCCGTGGTAACGCCGGCAATGACAACTTCCAAGGAACAAATACGCCCATCCCGATGAAGCTGTATGGCGGCGATGGCCATGATAACCTCTATGGCGGCATCGGTAACGACTGGTTCGATGGTGGCTTCGGCAACGATGAGCTTTTCGGCAGCGCAGGCAACGATTACTTCCTCGGAAGTGCCGGTAAAGATACTTACCACGGTGAAGATGGCAGCGATCTGGTCTTCCGCAATGGCTACAACCCTGCCTGGGATGGTGGTAATGGCAAGGATGTCGCCCTCGGTTTGAACCGAGCCATGACGGACAATTCGGTAAGACTGACCCAGTGGGACTTTGACCAGGTGGGTGATCTCACTGCCTCCGTCTCGGGTAACCTGGTTACCATCACGGGTCCGAGCGGAATTGGCATTCAACTGGTTGGAACATGGCGCACCGAGCCTGATCGCATCGTCTCGACCGGCGATGTCACCATGAAGACAGCGATTGGTGATATGAAAGTCGCTTCTGCCGGTTCACCCATCAGAATCAATCTCGATAGAGAACGCTATCGTGGATTGCTCAGTGACGTGCCAGGTTACGCCAACTTCGACAGCTACGGCGTCGTCAGCAACATCACGTGGTCCGGTCTGCCACTCAGCACCACGGCAGGACCACTGAAAGATTTCGCTGATAAAACCGGAATCAATGTCACCATGCCTGGCGTGAGCTGGGGTATTAAACTGGGTAGCGACCTCGGTTCGTTGCTGGCGCCCGTCAATGCTGCTGTACCTTACTTATACCTTTCCACCGGCACTAACTTCTCGGTGAATTACGGCGGGGTGGGCTATGGCCCCAGTATCAGTGGCGGCACCAACTACCTCACCGTGCTCGCCGATCTCAACGATCCCTTCATGTATGTGAAGGTCAATGAATTCGCTGTCGCTGGATCGCTCAAGGGGCAGATTCCCTTCGATCCCTGGGCCGCACCTGACGGCGAAACTCAGAAGATCTACGGCAACCTCTATGGCTATGCTGGCGTCGGTTTATCCGCTGTGCCCATCAACCTGTCGGGAAACGTAGTAGTCGATCTCGATGCGAACGATGATGGAGTCTGGGCGGGTGTTTCGAATCAGACCGTCTCACAGATCATCAAGAATCCCATCCAGTCTGCTAATGCCATCATGACCGACATTGCCTTCGGTGTGAATGGCAATGTTGAACTGGGCTACTCACTCGCTGGGTTCAACATTGGCATACCCCTGGCCAATGGATCGCTCCTCTATCGCCCAGGCAACTTCAGCTTCCGTGCTGCGACACCTGATCCCTTCGCTGACTCCCCTATGGCCAGTTATCTGCCTTCGGTGAATTTCGATGTACAGGGCTGGATTCGCAACTGGGGACGCGACTGGAACGTGGAAGCTCACGCTGGTGCTTCCTCATTCGCCGGGTTGAATGCTGGCAGACTGGATCTGGTGCTGAATAACACGGGCGTGACAGTAGACGCCAGTGTCACCGCCTTGGCTGGCATCGGACGAATGAATGTGCAAGGCTGGATCAGTTCGACCGGTGATTTCGGGCTGACAGGCAACGCCAGCTTCAACATGGACATCGGCATCGGTGAAGTTCAGGCAGCAGCGAATGTCAGCTTTGTTCGTCAGAACGGCACGATCAAGTTTGATGC
>CAYPJB010000488.1:0-3274 GCA_964410845.1 uncultured Bacteroidales bacterium
GTTGCCTGGATTGTAGGCAAATGCATCTTCATATGTTTGTCATATTCAACAAGTTCACGGCAAATATACATGTCGTAAGTTTTTGACAATGAATGACATAGAAACGTTTACCAAATTATCGATCATTCAGCTGACTTGTTTGGCATGGCAGGTGCATTAGTGTTGAGCACTGATTTGAAGTAAGTGCTGGCAGTCGAGAGGGAGAGGCTTGCCTGTCAGCATTTGCTTCAGTCATCAACACAAGAGCCACGACTCGTTCAGTTGTAGGGAGAGGCAACTGTTAGGAGTCGTGGCTCTTAATGTTTTTCCTGCCTGATGCTTTCATGTCTGCCTGCATCTGTTTCTTCTGCAACACTCGCATTACAATAGCAACACCTACCCGCTTTACTTCGTTCGAAGGAGCTGAATGTGTTTTGTTGCCCTGTCATGAAATCGATTACTGTACTTGCTGCTGCTGGTCTGCTTGGTTACACCGGCTACGAAGCAGGTAACCTCTATGTGAAATATCAGGATTTGCAGAAGCCGGGCTGCTGCCCGAACTCGCGTGGCATCTCACCAACTGCAAGCCCAGCCAACGGGGCAGGCACTGATTGTTGTCCCGATGAAGACTCGAGCGAAGTTATTGCCTCCAGCAGTTGCTGTAAAGACGGCGGTCGAGCAGCGATGCTGACCGGCACCTGTGCCGCAGAGGGCAAGTGCTGTCAGGCATCTGGTGAAGGCACACCGGTTTCCGTGAAGAACGAAGCAGCGATTGATGGCTGGACCACAGTCAAAGGTCAAATCGTTTTTGGTGGCGATGTGATTCCCAAGGCAGAAGAATGCAAGGTGACGTCTGACCAGGGTCATTGTCTGTCGAAAGGTGCACTGCAGGATAAGATCTGGGATGTTAATCCAAGCAACAAAGGTGTGGCTGGCGTTGTAGTTTTCATCAATCCAGAACGTGATGAGAAGTTGACTATCCATCCAGATTTGCAGGCAGCACCCCAACCGTTTGTGCTGGATCAGCCTTACTGTTTGTTCACACCTCGCATTTTCGCCATTCGTGCTGGCCAGACCATTACTGCCAAGAACCCTGATCCCGTTGCACATAATGTTGTGATCAAGGGGCTCAAGAACGATATCAACATCCAGATTCCACCCGGTACGGATAAGCAAATGAAGCTCGTCGCAGAGACCAATGCTGTTTCCGTAGCCTGTGGTTCACATCCCTGGATGAAGGGCTTCGGCTGGTGCTTCGATCATCCATATTTCGCTGTCACCGATAAAGATGGCAAGTTCGAGATCAAGAACGTTCCAGCTGGTAATCGAAAGATCGTCATCTGGCACGAGACCGGCTACCTGACCGGCTACGGCAAGCGCGATAACAAAACGTTGAATCTCGCAGCCGGTGCTACGGTGGATGTTGGCACCGTCAAAGCCATGCCGAAGTAGTTGTAAGTCCTGTGTGATGGGTTCTGAGTCCTGAGCGAAGCTTCGCTCAGGACTTTTTTCTTTTCGGTATGGCACTGGTCAGTTGCAGGCACATGGTGGTGAGATCGTGTAATTGCCATTAATTGGGGTGAGATGATGCTGGTACATCGCTGGTTAGCTGGGTTGTTGATATTGGTTTGCAGTTGCAGTGCAGTGACTGCACAAGATCAGCCCATTCCCAGGAGGCTGCTGTTTATTGGCAACAGCCTGACTGCCAGCAATGATCTGCCAAGCCTGGTTCAGCAACTCTACGTGACGCTGAAGCAGCCAAAGCCATTTGTAGAAGCGATTGTTATGGGTGGTGCTTCGCTGGGTGACCATTGGCAAAGTGGATCCAACATCAAAGATCGTATCATCACTGGAAAGTGGGATTACATCATCCTTCAGCAGGGGCCATCGTCGCTGGCTTCCAGTCAAAAAGAATTCCTGCAGGACATGGCAACAGCTAAACCCTGGCTGAAACAGTCAAAGTCGATGCCTTGCCTGTTCATGGTGTGGCCGGATGTCAACCGGCATCGTTTCTTTCCGCAGGTGCGAGATGCCTACGCCAATGCTGCCAAGGCTGTTGATGGCAGGTTCCTGCCAGCAGGGCTTGCGTTGCAACATGTGCGCGAGCAGGCGCCCAATCTTCAACTCTTCACCGATACGCTGCATCCCAACCAACTGGGCACCTACCTGGCAGCATACGTAATTACTGCCAAGCTCACCGGCAGCAAGCCGGAACAACTACCTGCTCGCTTTAGTTGGCTGCAAGGGTATCATGTCAACCTTCAGCCGAAAGAGCATCAACTCTTTATTGACGCAGTGAAAACAGCCCTTGCGGATGAAGGGAAGTAAACGAGCCTTAGTCAAACAGCATGCCTTGCTGCCAGCCTGGTCGTTGAAAAGCAGATGGTGAAAGTGCTGGCATCTTCGGCAGGTAGCCTAGTCGCTTCTTATGGATGCGGAATTGTTGCTGGAACAGGTCTGCCCAGATGCCTTCGCCCCGCATCCGTCTAGCAAAGTCAGCATTGTACAACTCACCACCCCGCAGGTCGCGAACCCGATTGAGCACTTTTTCCTTGCTGGCTGGGAAGTGCTGTTCCAGCCAGTTCGCAAAGAGTTCCTTGATAGCGTAGGGCAGTCGTAACACCACAAAGTTGGCAAACTGAGCACCAGCTTCACGGGCAGCACTCAGTATCTCGGGCATCTCATGATCGTTCAGGCCAGGAATAACAGGCGAAGTCATAACACCTACAGGGATGCCTGCCTGTGCCAGTTCACGAATGGCAGCCAGTCGCCCGGCGGGACGTGTGGCGCGGGGCTCCATGGCAGCTGAAAGCCTGTCATCGAGCGTCGTGATAGAGAGGTAAACACTGGCTGCCTGGTACTGGCTCAGTTCGCTGAGTAGATCGATGTCACGTGTGATCAGCCGGTTCTTGGTAATGATGTTCACCGGCTGACGAAATTCCACCATCACTTCCAGGCACTGACGGGTGATGCTGAGTTTTCGTTCGATGGGCTGGTAACAATCGGTGTTGCCACTGAGCATGATCACGTCAGGTTGCCAACTTTTCTTCATGAGCTGTGTACGAAGCAGTTTCGCTGCATCCTGCTTCACCATGATCTGGGTTTCGAAATCGATCCCGGAGGACATGCCCAGGTATTCATGCGTCGGCCGGGCATAGCAGTAAATGCAGCCATGCTCACAGCCTCGATAGGGGTTCAGGGACCAGGTGAAGGGAAGATCGGGGCTGTCGTTTCTGGCCAGGATGCTGCGAGCATGATCGATGAAGAACCGTGTCTTGGGGGAGGGGCGTTCGTC
>CAYPJB010000489.1:0-3274 GCA_964410845.1 uncultured Bacteroidales bacterium
ATAACCTCTGACAGCAACTATCATGTCGTTCTTTTTATCTGCGGATAAATGTGCGTCGTTAGCCAGATCACGAATGTTCTTGAAGTACTTCTGATTGTTCTGCAACTGATTATCAACTGGCACTCCCTTGAATGCCACATCACGCGGAGCAAGAACGGGGCCACTGAACGGCGGAACCAGGTGCAGAACCTGCCTTAATGCTTTGACGCTCAGTGTTGTCGATATCAGGAAGCTCTTCTCCAGAATCTGTGCCTTGCTTACAGGAAACTCCTCTAGCTCACCGCCCATGTTCTCCAGAGAACTGATAACGAGCGCTGGCAGGTGATTCGCAACACCTTGAATGTTCTCACTAAAGTCGGCTGCGATACTTGCCTGTATCACCTGATCGAATCGGATACCTATCCGTATTCCACGGGAACCAGCAAGTACACGGACAAGGGCTTCGCGATCGACGTTCTTATCTTTCAGTAGCGGTGTGTGCTGAAGAAATCTCCTCACCAGATGGGGATCAATGGCATCATGCAGATCTAGTGCGATCACAACATGATAACCATCCTTCATGGCTTCAGCAGCCTGCTGCAGGTAGCCGGAGAGGACTGGCACCTGATTTGAAGATGTAAAGCGCAACCATCGAGCTGTATCCTGCCGATGGGCTGGGCTGCACACCCCCAATTCTCCGGGAGTTAGAAAAACAATAAAAGCATTCTTGCTGGTCAGGATGGCAGCGTGATTACCTATCGTTTCTTCAACCCCTTTTTCCTGTTTGGCGAGTTCAGGCATTCCAGGAAATGGTCCTCCCTGCACCAGCACCACATCGCGTTGACTGCGAAGCGTTCCGGGTTCCAGATGGGCAGCTTGTACTACCGTCTTGGTGTTATTTATGTAAGGCAGCGAACAGCCAAACGCTTCCATCGGTGAAAGCTTGTCCCACCCTTCCCGCTGCGCCAGCGGGCTGGCAAGTACATTCTGATAATCCATAATGACCAGAGCATTGGTCCAATCAGGCAGCTTCTTTAGACTCTCTTTGGGATCCTGTGCAGAGATAACATGTGTAAAGAAAGATATGTAACAGAGCGTTAGCAAATAACGCATGATGATGCCCCCTCGATGGGTGAACTGCCACGCCAAAGGTTAACGCCAAAGTGAAGCAGGCGATGGCAGCAAGAGATGTGAGTATTGTACTTCAAACGAATCGTCTTGTAACACTTGCGCTGGATGAGCAGGCTATTTGTCAATATGAACGCACATCGGGGATTGATGTCCCTTGGCTTTTGTAGCCAAGGGACATCAATCCCCGAAGGTGTTTCGCCAATTGATTGAGATTAGTTCCCTTCTTTGCCAGGTTCAACTTTTGTGGCAGGAGGTGTACTGCTGGGGACATAACCTTTTAATCGATTGCCGATGGCAGCTTTGTCTGCACGGAAACTGGCAACTGTCAGGTCTGCTTGCTCGCGGAGTACCGGGTCTTTGACTGCTTCAGCCATAGCAACCAGGGTTTTCATCTGATCCTGAGTAAGCTGATTGCCGAATCGCTGGATATGTGCTCGAAGGGATCCAGCAACTGCAGCTCGACTGGCAGGCGTTAGTCCATCACTGATTACCGCATTAGCCAGTGCCATCTGAGCATTACGGTTAGGACGATACGCAAGTGCAGCAGCAGAACTACTGGCCAAATTCTCATTGGCGAGCGTTTTGATCAGCGAGGTATCGGTCGAATTCATGTCAAAATCGCCGAACTCCCCCTTGGCCATACGGGCGAGGTAATCCACTGCCGACTTGGCCTGAGCTGAACGTTCTGCATCCGTGAAGGCTGGCTTCGTCTTGTCTGCAATCAGGCTCTTCACTTCGGTATCAATCAGCGATGCTGATTGCGGAACCTTGGCAATGACTTTGACATTGCTTTGCTTCGATAACGAATCGCTGGCAAACTGGCCTTGCTCTTTATCTGCAATAACAATCATGGGCATACCAGCTGTATTGGGCTGATTCTTGTACTGAGCAAGGAAGTAGTTGAAGCCGGGATCAGGCAACGTAGCATCCGTGATGATGAGTGCGACACTGCCGTTCTGGGCTGCTTCAGCCAGCAGTTGTTTGCCTGAACCGAAAACCTGTACATCGTATTTCAGAAGACGAAGTTCCTCTGCCAGCTTGTCTGCTTGAGCTCGATTACCCATGCCCACCAGAATCCGCTGGGATGCAAAACCAGTTGCTGCATGTTTGAGGACTTCCACTACTCGACTGCTGCCAGGGTAAGCTTCACCCTTGGTATTCACAGCAAGTGCCGTCTCAGCAGCGGCGTACCTGACACGGCGATCATGGAACCGCAGTGCCTGTAGCAATGCAGGTGTGCCACGTTCGGTATAACGAAGCAAACCAGGATCACCATGAGCCGCCAAGGCACGAACTGCACCAAGAGCTGCCAATGGCTTGTTATCTTTCATCGCCTTGTTTAGCACTTCTTCTAGCAAATCCGCAGGACTGCCGGCCAACAAAGCTTGTAACTCGGGGTTGGCCTTAGCTACGGATACTCCCGGACCTGCATTCTCGTAGAGCTTTTCCAGTGCAATGGAGAGCAATTCTACTTGTGCAGGCCGATAGCCGGGATCGAGATCAAGAGCTTTCCGGGCATAGGCAATGCCTCGTGATTCCTCCACCTGGCTTGCTGTTGCGGGCTGTCCGGTCAATCCTGTCTGATCATTCCAGGTCCAGACATTCAACTTTTGTCCGCCGAGATCCACCTTGTGCTGATGATACAACTCCGCAGTTGACACCAGTTCTGCCCGGGCATCTCCCAGTTCCTTTTCAGTCTTGAAGAGGAACCGCATCAGCCATTCCTTCGCTTTAGCCTTCAGGGAAGGAGTCGAGTTGGCAGACTCGCTGAGATAATACAGATCAGGAACAATGCGGCTGTCTGACCGTTGAGCAAATACATCAACGATGGTACCCTTCACAAAATCGCTCTTGCTATCCAGCGCAGCAAGCAGTGGTGGCCCAATATCGCTGTCCATCTTCAGTAGTGCATTGAATATAGCACCATGCATCGACTGCTGTGCCGGATCACGCAATACATCCAGCATAGGCGGCACAGAGCGTGCCCCACTGGCCTTCAGTTGTGCGATGGCATACGCCCGTTCTTCCGGTCGCTTGTTGAGTTGACCTACGAAAAAACGAATGCGTTCAGGGTCGCTGAGACGGGCATCGATGTATTTGGTCATTCGGGCGATAAGAATATCAGCCGCTGACATGTCGTTGCCCGTTGCCGGGTCTTTCCGCT
>CAYPJB010000490.1:0-3264 GCA_964410845.1 uncultured Bacteroidales bacterium
GTGAAACTATGAAAGGAGGTCGAGCGGGTACTGAGAGTTCCTGGAGACCGTGGTAGCATCGAGGTAGTTCAAACCCTCAACCCTCCACACCAGGAGCAACTCATGAAGTACGTTGGCATCGACCTCCACAAGAAGACTAGCGTTATTTGCATCGTCAATAAAGAGCGAAAGGTGTTGCAGCGGCACAAATTCTCCAACACTGACATGGCCGGGATCGCCCAGTTCTTCCGTGAACTGGGGCCATTCGAGTTCGCGGTCGAAGCGTCGGGCAGCTACGAGTGGCTGGTGAATCTGCTGGCACCGCTGGCTCAAAACTGGGTGCTGGTGAATCCGAGCAAGTTTCTGCTGATCGCCAAGACGACGAAGAAGACGGACCGTCACGATGCCCAGCAACTGGCGGAGTTCCTGGCGCTGGGCATGCTGCCGAAGGCTTACTATCCGTCGCCGAAGGAACGGGAGCATCGGCAGCTGGCACGTTACCGTGTGCAATGTCGCCGACGTGTCAATCAGATCGTCTGCCGCATTCGTCAGGTGGCAACGCGTTACAATGCCGACTGCGCGGACCTGCTGAAGAGCAAAGTGATGGAGGAGTTCCAGAAACGGAGCGACCTCAGCGACGCGGATCGCTTCGTGCTGAAGTACCTGGTGAACGAGCATCGCCATGCGGAGGAAGTTCTGGAGGTAGCATTGACGGAACTGCGTCACTTTGCCGGGACCGATACTGCAACTCGTCAGCGGGAACGGGAGATTCTGCAGACAGCGCCAGGGGTGGGAACGATCATCTCGGATGTGGTGCTGGCGGAACTGGGGAATGTGCAGCGGTTCGATTCCATCAAGGACGTGTCGGCTTACGCGGGCCTGGTGCCGAAGTTGGACGAGTCGGGTGACAAGAGCAAGCAACTCAACATCACCAAGGCAGGGTCAAAGCTGCTGCGCTGGGCGATGGTGCAGGCGGCCTGGCAGGCGATTCATCGGTCGGTCCGCTGGAGCGCCGTTTACGAAGGAATCAAGAAGCGACGGGGCAGCAAGCGAGCAGTCATTGCAGTGGCTCGTCGCCTGCTGGGCGTGCTAGTGTCGATGCTCAAGAACGACCAGGAGTATCGCTTCTCGCTGGCGGAGTTGAAGCAACAGGAAGCTCGAGACGAAGCGAGACAACAGAGGCGGAAGGCGAAAGCAGCCCAGAAGGAATCACCACCGGAGGTGTCTGCCGAGCCTTCAGAGACAACACCAGCAAGGAAGAAGACTTCTCGGAAACGTCGAGCGGAGACCACCGTGTTGGCGTAGAAGAGAAGTGACAACGCGAGTGAGCGTTCGATCAACGATGCAACCGTGAAGAGGCCATGCCAGGGCAGCGGAACATGACCATCGGAGCATGACTCCGTCTCGACCCGGAAGCCGGGTCACACTGAGCTTCGCTAGGGTGAAGGGCAGCATGCTCCGTCTTATTTCATGGCGACGTCCCCACGGGGACGATCCCGAATAGATGGCTGGGCGGTAATGTTCGGTTGGCCAGGATGCCCGAATCGCGAAGCGAAGGGACCTCCCTCCGCTTCAGGCTCTGAGGATACCAGCGGAGAACGTGCTCGCAGTTGTTGACAGCCATCGGAGCGAATGGGCACACCGACCGATGCTGACGGCGACAAGGATCACCAGCCTCCGCTACTGAATTCTCAGCCGCTCCCCTTGACAAGGGTCTCTTCATAGATGGGTCGAGCGATAGACCATCATAGCACTCGGACTCTTGCGAAACCAAGCTCGCCCCACCAATGACTCGCGAGACGTTGGTGGGGCTAGCAAGATCTCGCGAGAGCGATTCTGCTTCGTTACTCTAACGCTCGACTCATCCTACCTAACTCCTCAGTGGCACAATTATCAAACTTTCCAACATCTGGTGAAGGGTATGAGCATGCTGCGAATTGTCTGCCTGCTTGTTGCACTCTTCCTCCTTGGCCTGGCAGGGTTTTGTGTCTTCGGGTTTCTGGCGTCGTCCGAGCCAGGGGTTCGGGATGTTGTTGCCTGGCGGGCAGGTTATGCCGCTGTCGGGGTCGCGGCGATTATTGGTGCTGCGCTGTTGGTGTGGTGGCGAGGAGGATCACTCGAAAGGTGATGAGCAACTGTTGCGTGCTTGGCAGTGGTGCTACTGTTCGCAGGTACCCAGGATAACGAAATTGGCGTACGTCACGCACAAGACTGTCCCGCAAGATCGCCGTGAGTCCACGCACAAGACATCCAGTGCATTTGTCTGAAAATTATGGATGATATCCGGCAGCTACTGCCTACAATTGCCTGCGAGGTCAACTGTTGACTAGGCAGCATACATAGCAATTAACCACGTTCTGACTATGACTACCGATGACATCTTAAGTCTCTCAACTCACATTGGTAAAGATCCATCGCTTCGTAGGCAAGTTCTATGGAATCTATTAGGCGAACAGACTTCCCGGTTGTTGGGGCTGTTTCCAATACCTACAGGATGGAAACTCTCGGTCGTCATTCCAGTATTTAATGAAGAGCGATGGGTGGAGCAACTCGTGGCCCGGGTTCAGGCTGTGGATATTCCTAAAGAGATAATAATTGTTAATGATTTCAGCACCGATAGCACTAGTGCAATACTCGATAAGATGCAATCCATATACACGAACATCGTAGTAATTAATCAGCCTTGCAACATGGGCAAAGGCGCTGCATTGCGAGAAGGTTTTAAGCACTGCACCGGCAACGCCATCATTGTCCAGGATGCTGACTGGGAGTATGATCCATCGGAGTATCCGAAATTAATACAACCAATAATCGATGGCAGAGCGGATGTGGTCATTGGCAGCAGATTCATTGGCGAAACGCACAGGGTGCTTTATTTTTGGCACTCGCTTGCCAACTATGTTCTTACGCTTACCTCCAATTTTTTCACTGATCTTAATCTCACAGATATGGAGTCGTGTTATAAGGTGTTCCGCAAAGAAGTTATCGACACAATTACGATAAAATCAAACAGATTTGGGTTTGAGCCCGAGATAACTGCGAAGGTAGCGAGGAAACAGAATAGGCAATTCAAATGGCGTATCTATGAAGTTCCTATATCCTATTCTGGCAGAACCTATGCTGAAGGCAAGAAAATTGGGATCAAAGATGCGTTCAATGCACTCTATTGCATCTTTCGTTTCTGGATAGCAGATTAGGTATCTTTTCAGATACAGATATCTGCTTGCTGGCTTGGTGGTCGGCAGCATCATGAGTTAGTAGTGCCATGGAAGTGAGGTACTCCTC
>CAYPJB010000491.1:0-3264 GCA_964410845.1 uncultured Bacteroidales bacterium
CACCGGATGGCGTCAAGAGCTTGCCTTCCGGCCAGGTGATAACCGGGGGCGGAATGATCTTCTGCTCCCGTTCCTGTGAGCAACCTGTAACAAGCAATAGTACACCTGGAAGTGTGACTAACCTGAAGATTGTTCGCCATCGCTCAAGCTGCATGATACGCCTCATTTTGTTGTTACGACACTGCACGCGCATTGTCTTTGTCATTCATCTTCTGTGGAACGGATCCCGTCACTTTCGGAGCATCGATTTGCGATTTGCCGCCGCAACCAACGAGACCGAATGTTACGATTGCCATTAGGGTGTAGGATAGTACGCGAAACATAGGGAATCAACCTCATAGGTGTGGGTGAAAAGAAAAAGGACGCAGACCAAGGTGCCTGCGTCCGATGAGAAAATGATTAGTCGAGGATGGAGCTGGTATCAGCATTGAGACCATCGCGACGACCTGCGATCTGGAGCAGCAGATCGTGATCAACTGAGCCCACTGGGGCGCGAACGTACGTTTGACCGAAGCGAACAGTACGAACTGAAGCATCGCCAAAGCTGAACTGAACGCCGGCAGCGTGTCGGCTGCTGAAACGTGCCCAGTGAGACCCATTTTCAGCGGATGAAGAACCAACAACACCATTGCCACGGCCAAGACCGAACTTCACGCCGAAATGGCCCATGCCGAACCAGCCCCAGCAGAAGTCGCGAGCGCCAATACCTGCACCACCAATGCCTTCGCCGAACATGAGGGTATTGCTGGTACCGTCCTGAACGGTCAACTGGCCGAGGGACAGTTGGCTGCGGGAGTGGAAGATACCAATATAGCGTGCCATATCGACTGCTACACCTGTCGCGAGGAAGTCGGAAGTAGCTACGGTTGCACCGTCGCCATTACCACCAGCCACGCCAGTGTAATTCGTCACACCCAGAGGAACCTTGGGGCTAGCGAAGTAGCCAATGGTACCGGTTTGAGGTGCAGGTGAAGCGCCTGGAGGATTGGGGTAACCACCGGAAGCAATGGTGATACCAGCAGTGGTACTGGGAGCAGCAGTGCCAGCATCGTCAGAAGGACATTCAAACATCTTCAAGCGGAAGTTCGAAATCCAGACGTTGTAAGGAAGACCACTGCCATCTGGAGCGGAACGAGTGTCGTTCCACCAGTAGCACACTGGGCCAGCCAGACCTGGAACCAAGGCAGGACTGTAGTTCAAGCCCCAGATGCCAGGAGTAATCTGCTTGAACAGATTGTCTGCTTCCATGTACGGAAGCAGAATGGCGAGGCAGCCAGCATACGTCACGTTGCCATTGGGTTCGCCAGTAAACAGCGGACCAGGCTGACCAGCAGGACGGGCCAAGCTACCGGGAGGCAACTTGCTGTAATCGTTGTGGTAGTTGTGGGCTGCAGTGGCAATCTGGCGAAGATTGCTGGCACACAACATCTTGTTCGCTGCTTCGCGAACCTTCTGGATGGCAGGCAGCAGCAGTGCCATCAAGAGCGCGATGATCGCAATCACCACGAGCAGTTCGATCAGGGTAAACCCTGAACGACGCTTGCCTTTCAGCAAACTCAGTTTGAACATGGGACCTCCGACAAAAGAATGAGAAAACAAGAACACTTCAGGTAGGCTTCATGAATAATAAGCGACTCTTCATGAAGACACAACCGTATTTGGCTGATTTTCTCAAAATAATTTCTCACAACTTGAAGTGTGCTGCTTCAGCCGGCTTTCATTATCGAGTGTACATGAGATTAACCTAAAGTATTGAACCAGCAACTTGTCTCGCTTTTCATGCATCACTTGTCGTTTACGCTGCCTGTTTCCATTCAAACCAGGCATCAACGTCAAAAAATAAAGAGCGTCCCAAACAGGACGCTCAAAACGGATCTGGTCATAACTGCCTTGCACCAACTGGAATGAAGTCGCCTGCTCATCACAATAGAGGCTGACGTTTCAATTCCCTGGTTGCTTACGAAACTGCTCGTGCATTGTCCTTGTCGTTCATCTTCTGAGGCACGGTGCCTGTCACTTTGGGGGCATCAATTTGCGACTTCCCGCCGCAGCCAATCAATGCCAGGGTAACCATGCTGAACAGCAGGCACGACAATACGCGAATCATCATGTGTCAACCTCGAAGGGTAAGAGAACAGAAAAAGAAAAAGGACGCAGACCAAGGCGGCTGCGTCCCAAGTGAAGTTAGTTAGTCGAGGATGGAGCTGGTGTCAGCATTGAGACCATCGCGACGACCACCGAGCTGGAGGAGCAGACCGTAGTCGACGGAGCCAGGATTGCGATTGTGGGTTTCACCGAAGCGCACGGTGCGAACCGAAGCATCCCCAAAGCTGAACTGAACACCGGCAGCATGTCGGCTGCTGAATCGTGCCCAGTGTGCACCCTGATTAGCGGAGGTAGGACCAGCAGCACCATCAACGTTGCCACGGCCGAGACCGAACTTGAGACCGAAGTGGCCCATGCCGAACCAGCCCCAGCAGAAGTCGCGAGCGCCAACACCCAGACCACCAACGCCTTCACCGAACATGAGGGTATTGCTGGTTCCGTCCTGAACGGTCAATTGACCGAGGGACAGGCTGCTGCGGGAGTGGAAGATACCGATATAGCGAGCCATATCGACAGGTACACCAAGGATGAAGTCAGAGGTAGCCACGGTTGCACCGTCGCCATTACCACCAGCCACGCCAGTGTAATTGGTCACGCCCAGGGGAACCTTGGGGCTAGCGAAGTAACCGATGGTACCGGTTTGAGGTGCAGGTGAACTGCCTGGAGGATTGGGGTAACCACCGGAAGCGATGGTGATGCCAGCAGTGGTGCTGGGAGCAGCAGTGCCTGCATCGTCAGATGGGCATTCGAACATCTTCAGACGGAAGTTCGAAATCCAGACGTTGTAAGGAAGACCACTGCCATCTGGTGCGGAACGAGTATCGTTCCACCAGTAGCACACTGGGCCAGCCAGACCTGGAACCAGATTCGGACTGTAGTTCAGAGCCCACATGCCAGGAGTAATCTGCTTGAACAGATTGTCCGCTTCCATGTAGGGAAGCAGGATGGCCAGAGAGCCAGCATACGTCACGTTGCCATTCGGTTCGCCAGCGAACAGCGGACCAGGCTGACCAGCTGGACGTGCCAAGCTACCGGGAGGCAGCTTGCTGTAATCGTTGTGATAGTTGTGGGCTGCAGTGGCAATCTGACGAAGATTGCTGGCGCACAACATCTTGTTCGCTGCTTCGCGAACCTTCTGGATGGCAGGCAGCAGCAGTG
>CAYPJB010000492.1:0-3257 GCA_964410845.1 uncultured Bacteroidales bacterium
TATGAACTGTATCAGAAATGGTTAATCATGAAAAGCATACTTCCAATCAAACCGGCTTTGTGGCCGAAACTTGGGTTGATAGCTCTATTCCTTGCAGGGCTGTCGGCCCTGATCTTCTGGTCACCGGGTAGCCAATCTCAAAAGCCAAGTAAGTCGATACAACTCCATTCTGAAACTCAGCAATACACTGCCAATCTCGGAGAGGTGATTTTTTTTTTCAAATAGCGTGCCAATGTCCATAACGTTGTGTAATCCCACAGCGACAAACCTGCAACTGCAACTCGCCAATAAGTCGTGCGGTTGTGCAGACGTTCCCTCCTCTATGGTCATCAACGCACATTCCGAACATAAGCTAACTTTCACATTGGGCAATACTATTGCCGCTTCTGGCAAGCAACGCCTGCAGTTGGCCTATCAAAGCAACCTCCAGCAAGATCCACTGGTTTTACAACTAGACTACTACAGTGTTGTACCTGTTTACGTGAGAGAGCCAGCCATATATCTTGATTCGGAACTGCCTGGACAGTTTAAAGTGACATTGGTGACAATGCTGGGTGAAGATCATCAACCGCCAAAGCTCTCCGATAATCGCTATTCCCTGATAAATTATGCACCGATGAATGGAATTGAGAAAACAGGAATTCGCCGCTACGAAGCTACAATCGGATATCCAGCGAGCGAAGCTGGACAACACAACCTATCTTTTGATTACCAGTATCAGGGTAGAAATGTGCAAGCTGCCTTCCCTGTAACATTTCGAGACCCTTATGTTGTGCAGGAGTTACATGGCAAGAAAAGTGATAGCCAACCAGCAGCACGAACTCTGAAAGTACGCAGATACGACAACAAACCTTTCACTTTGGAACATGTCAAGACATCGCCGCATCGGGAATGTCACTTTTCCACCACTGCCTCTGCGATACATCAAGTCAGCCTCGCGAATCTGCCTGAATCAGGAGGCACTATACCTGATCTGGATGTCAGCATCAAAATCAACGCACCCGATTCTCGACTATTAACGCATCGAATCTATGGAACGTCTTTCACTATCAACCGTTAGTCCATTTCCAGGAGTTAGACATGTTGCATCGAATGGTAGTCACTCTCTTGCTGACTGGCATAGTTGGATCGAGCTATCTGGCAGCACAGAGCTGGTCACATGGTCCGGCAACCAAGAATGGTAATTATTGCTGTGAGGACAATGGGAATACTGGATGCTGCCCAGCTGGATGCGTTGCGGTCGCTGGGCTATGTCCAGATGAAACTGCCTACCTTTCTGCTGGCAATGGTGTAGGGAAACAATGGGGACAATGCACACCGCTTACTACATTCACTTGTACAAGCTACGCTCCATACTACTGCTGTAGACGAGGTCTTTATTCTGTTGGCCCTGCTGCAAATTGCCCGGCCGCCAGTCTGGTGTGTTATGAGTATTCTGGCTTTAATGGTGGGTGTGATCCAAATGTAGCTATTGAAAAATGCCCTTGATTCTTGTTTTAATCTTAGAGGTTTCGAATTAAGGAGTTTATATGTCAACCATACTCGCCGGTTTGGTAGCATGCTTGATGTTGCAATCAGGCTCGCCTGTCAATCTTGCAAAGATCGAATCGCAGTATCATGCCAATGAGGCAGCGAAATTGGGATTCTTGTTTAGATATAATATTTACAAAAGCAGTGGGCGGCCTGATCCAGTTGTTTGGCTTAGTTCGTTTAAGAACGCAGATCATATGATCTGTCGTTATTATGAAGACGACGATCAGATATTTTTTGTTGGCGACGTTTCTTCTAGGAAATCGAAAAACGTAAGCAAAACTATAAGTGGTAATGTTGCGAAAATGAATGTTGCACTTGACCACACTAGCGCCATATATAACAAACCAGAGCTTTTGCAGTATACTAGACTAGAAACAATGGCACACATACAGATGAAGAAAACGCCCAAACTGCACATACCTGAGCCAACCCCAATGACATTTGGAATTTTTGCAGATAATGAGCATGCCATTGATGGTCTACTTCGGAAGGCTCGCAAAGGCGAAGTTACAGTTAATGCGGCACAAAAAGGAAGCACTGTGACTTTGAATTTCGTCAACAAACTGACTGGCTACACTGTAGATATTACCACTGACGAAGAAAAAAACTATGTTCCATTACAAGTTATTGTATATGAGACTGGCAAAGATCCAAAAGAATCTTCTACAAGAGCATTTTTTTCTGGTTACACACTGCATCAGAGCGCCTTTTATTATCCATCGCTCGTTCACTCACAATTGATTCAGAAGGGTAATATCGTGTTTTGCACAACCAATGAACTGTCATCCCTCACTAAACCAGCACTTAGCGAGTTGAAAGACCAATTAGACAAGCAGCACTCCATCAATGTGGATGGGATGCTCTACTCAAACATGAATAACACCCAGAAACAGATAGGCTATGAGGATCTACCGCGTCTCTACCAGCAATGCGAGGAACTAAGTCAACGAACGCTGGCTGCCAAAGCCCCCAAGACAACTTCTTCGCGGATGCCGTATGTACTTACTGCAGCAGGACTGATGCTAGTCTTGTTGGTCTATTTGTACATCCGCCGAACCAGGAAAATGTCTTTGATGTCTACGACATGACATTGAGTTCGATCAAGTGTTAATCAGGTGATGCCATGTATCGATCAACAACAAGATGTGCCTTCACCCTCATCGAACTGCTCGTCACGCTCGCCATCATCTCCTTGATGGTGGCGATGATCTTGCCTGCTGTTCAGCGAGTTCGTGAATCAGCCAACAAGTTGATCTGCGCTTCCAACCTGCGGCAGATCGTGATGGCTACCCATAACTACGAGACCCAATTCAAGCGGTTGCCTTACGGGCAGATTGGGCCAACCGGGCCATCGCAGCCTTTGCCGCCAGCGGGGCAGCCTTACTTCGGTTGGGGCCAAACCTCCAAAGGCTGGTCCTGGCTGGCTCGGCTGCTTCCCTTCATCGAACAGGATAACCTCTACATCCAAGGCGGCGTGGGCACCAAAACACTCGAACAAAGTGGCATTTGTGCTGAACGCATTCCCATATACCTTTGCCCCAGCGATTCAGCCTATAACGAGAAGGCCCGCACCGATTCAGGTAATCTGATGGGCTTTGCGGTCGGCCACACCAATTACAAAGGGGTCAGTGGTTCCAACTGGGGCTACGATGGCACCCAGGGTTTCGACTACCCCACGCCCTTCCGCAACCAGGGCAAGAACGGCTCCTTCGATGGCATGAACC
>CAYPJB010000493.1:0-3257 GCA_964410845.1 uncultured Bacteroidales bacterium
GAAGTCGAATATACAACAAGGAATGATTTTGAAAAAATGAAATCACCAACTTCATTTAAGAACATGTTGCATAAATCATCTGATCTGCTAAACGAGTATGATTTCTGCGCATGATACTGTCCAGTCTGATATAAAATTAGATTATGTGAATCGAGCATGCTCTGAAGGCCAATGGCAATGTCGTTGTATGTAGCAAAATGCAGTAGCGTGCTCTTCATTTAATCCTCCTTTGGGATAATTAGAAGTTTGTCATTGGGTCTTTTTGCCGTAATCTGGAGTGCTGCGGCTGCTTCTTTCGATGTTGGCGTCACACCATTTGGTTCAGTTGTGACAGTTTGGACACGTAAGATTCGCCGGGGTGCCATGCCCACCCCTCAGGTGGGCATGGAAGATGTGGTTCGACACCCCGCCCCCTACACCCGCTCCTCCACCACAAACGTTGGCACCGTTGAGCCCGTACCCGCCGTCACGTTCAGCAAATCTGATGACGAGATGCGTGACAGGCAGCCGTCCATGTATTCCCCGTGGCAGACGAACGGGTTGGTGTCGAGCATGATCTCGCTGGTCTTCAGCTTGCCCTCTGCTATGAACGGGAAGGTTTCCTTGGGAAGGTTCACCCGTTCCTGCACGATGTAGGGCGTAGCCAAGGCGACTTCGATGGCTTTCTCCCACGCGCTTTGATCGACTGTCCACCCCAGCACAATGCCCTTGCCACCGTAGTCGTCGTTGGGCTTCAGCACCAGGGCATCCTTGTTCTTCTGCATGAAGTCGATCAGATCCACTGTGGTGCCATTCACTTTGCTTGCCATCTCCTTCACGACAGCCGGGCCAGCCTTGCGAACCTTCGGCGTGGCAGACTGCCTGCGGGTGACCACCCGGGTCCAGGGGATGTGTTCATGGATGGCTGACAGTTCTTCCGGCGTGAACAGATGGGCGTTGCGTTCATCGCTCAGCACCGCGAAGCTGGCTTTCTTGTAGAGTATCTTGCAGCGGAACGGGTTGATCATGCACACGTGTCGATTTCGCACTGCCTTGATGACGATATTCTCCATGCCACCCCGTTCGATCAACTCGGTGATCAGCACCCGTTTGTAGATGAGATTAATCGGCTTGCCATCAGGTGTTCGCAGCTTGTCGCCGGTGTAGGTCAGCTCACGGGGGTCAGCAATCACCGCATCCAAGCCATGATGTTCGAACAACTGTTTGTAAAGCACGAACTCGCTGTAGGTCGGCACTTCTTTCCAATCCAGAATCGCAATGCGAGGCAACTCCCGCCGTCCCAGCCATTGCTGATAACCCCGGATGAGCGTTGACATCACTCCATAATGGGTGGGCATCGGGTAGACCTGGTACTTACGCTGAAACTCCTGCATCGCGGGCAAGGCGAGAAACATTTGTGACAACGCAACATTGTAAGCAGCCCCGGCTGGTGTTTCCGAGTTGTACTCGGTGAAGCGAAGCTCATCGTTGGAAACGTAAAACGAATCGAATCGCGAAGTCGGGAACGCATGACATCCCGGATCGAGCATGGCCAGTTCATCTTCCTGAGGCGTCAATCCAAATTGCCCACGGAAGCTGGCATCGCTCAGTGCTGCGGACTGTATCTTGTGAAATGCTCCGAGCAAAATCCGAACCCGCTGCTGTAGGAAATGGTACTGATCAAAACTGAGGAATCGGGGCCGGAGCACCGTACACATCATGCGATCGCCAAAGAAGAGCTTGTGCTGGCGATGGTACTGGTCCATCTGCCCCTGCGTTTCGAGGGCCAGCGATTCAGTCAGCAGATCGAGATAGGTGGCAATGGCGGACACTGAGCACTCCCTTCAGCAAGTTCAGAGCAGTGTAGTATGGCATGCAGCCAGCCGCTACTGAACATTCCGTACTTCTCTCGGAATTCATCGCTTGCCATCGCCTCAATCTCGTTTATGCTGAGACTGGCAATACTCTCCGTGAGGTTCTCCATGTTACGTCGTTTGATGATCATACTCAGCCTGGCTGCTTTCGTACTGGCTTCGGGTTGCAGCAAACCCACGTCCACTGCTGTGGTTCCCAAGGGAGCGGATTCCGATATACGGGTCACCTTCATCAGCAATAACGCTCACGAATTCTGGAAGCTGGCCGAGATCGGTGTGCAGCAAGCTGCGAAAGACCTCGGTGTCAAAGCCGATTTCCGCATGCCCGCCCGGGCCAGTGCCGACGAACAACGGCAGATCATCGAAGACCTCATCACCCAGGGTTGCAAGTACTTCGCCGTCAGCCCCAATGACCCTGAAAACCAGGGGGACTTCTACAATGCCAAGGCCAAGCAAGGCATCAATTTCATTACCGTAGACAACGATCTGCTTGCAGGCACCAAACGTCTCTGCTTTCTGGGCACTAACAACTTCGCTGCGGGCATGTCAGCAGGTGAGTTGGTGAAGAAAGCCATCCCTGATGGTGGCAAGGTCGCCATCTTCGTCGGCAAGCTTGATAACCTGAATGCCCGCCAGCGACGCAATGGCGTGATCGCCGCACTGGCTGGACTGAAGACCATGGAAGAAGCGGATGCTCTGGTCAACGCGAACAAGACGATTGCCGCAGGCAAGTACACCATCCTCGAAACCCGTACCGACAATGCCGAGATTCCCAAATGCAAGGACAATGTTGAAGACACGATTACCAAGAACCCTGATGTCGCCTGCATGGTCGGTCTGTGGGCATACAACGCCCCGCAAATCCTGCTCGTTGCCAAAGAGAAGAAGCTGATCGGCAAGCTGAAGATCATCAGCTTCGATGAACAGCAGGAAACCCTCGATGGCATCCGCGCCGGCGAAATCGAAGGCACTATCGTTCAACAACCCTACGAGTTTGGCTACCGCAGCGTGAAGACCCTGGTGGAAGTCGCCAAGGGCAATACCGCCAACCTCCCCAAGGATGGCATGGGCTACATCGAACACAACATCATCGACAAAACCAACGTCGACACCTTCGAGAAGAAGCTGAACGAACTGAAGGGGAAGAAGTAACAAAGATAGTGGTCATCACGCTCCGTCGTGATGACAGCGACGGTGGAACATCTCCCATTCTGATACCAGCCCGAAGCGCTAGCAAGGGATTTCCCTCGGTAGCGATCTGGCTGGTATCATCACTACCTGGGTACCAGATAAATCCCTGCCAGTCGATCCTGCAAGCCGCGTTGCGGTCGCAACAACCCCAGCACGCCAATCGCTGCCATATAGATCAAGGCTAGCCACCAGGGCACCCAAGGCCCCCGCTGC
>CAYPJB010000494.1:0-3241 GCA_964410845.1 uncultured Bacteroidales bacterium
TTTCACCGGGGCCGGCGTATTCCAGGCGTTCACGTTCCTTGCCGAACATGCGGTAGACGTGGCTGATGCGTTCAGTACGGTTCTTGGTTGTGTTCATGTACGTGGTGCCGGGAATCAGCTTGCCACTGTAAACACGAGTGTACACAACGTCGCCGGTAGGCTCGGCCACGGTCTTGAAGGCCAGGGCAGCCATCGGTTCCGATTCAAGCGCCTTGCGTTCGGTCATTTCGCCCTTCTTGCCGGGGATCTGGCACTTGATCACGCCACGTTCGCCGGGATTGGGCATGAAGTCAACGACACAATCGAGCAGGTTCTGTACGCCGACATACTTGAAAGAAGAACCGCACAGCACCGGATTAATCTTCATTTCCAGGGTGGCTTTGCGGATAGCTTTGCGAAGTTGATCTTCTGGTACTGGCTTGCCTTCAAGCAGGAGTTCAGCGATGCCATCATCATGCAGCGAGACAGCATTGAGCAACTTCTCGCGGGCATCGTTGGCTTCAGCCTGATACTGTTCAGGGATGTCGAGAAGGAAAAACTTCCAATGCTTGCCATCGGCAGGATCCTTCTTGATCATCTTCATCTTGATGACGTCGATGACTCCTTCGAAATTGGCAGGGCCCTGACCGGCAGGAATGGTACAGAGAGCGACATTGGCCTGCAGCTTCTCTTCCATTTCCTTGACGGCGTTGTAGAAGTCCGCACCGATGCGATCGAGCTTGTTCACGTAAGCCATACGTGGCACGTTGTACTTGTTGGCCTGGAACCATACAGTTTCGGACTGCACTTCCACGCCACCCACGGCACAGAAAACAACTACGCCACCATCGAGAACGCGGAGGGAGCGCTCAACTTCGGCGGTGAAATCGACGTGGCCGGGCGTATCGATGATATTGATCTGGTGATCACGCCAGGAAACGGTGACAGCAGCGGAATAGATCGTGATGCCACGAGCTGCTTCTTCAGGATCGAAGTCAGTAGTAGTATCGCCTGAATCGACGTCGCCCATTTTGTGTTTGGCGCCGGCATAATACAGAATACGCTCGGAAGTGGTGGTTTTACCAGCATCCACGTGAGCGATAATGCCAATGTTCCGTAGTTTCTCGATATCCATCTCTTCGCTTCCCTGGTTTCTCTTGTCTTGCTCCGGAGGCTGGTGCCTCGCGGCTCAGTGGTCTGTGAAATAAACAAAACCCGCCGGATGGCTTTCCCCCTCTGGGACAGTCACCTGGTGGGGTGGTGGATCATTCTGATGTCACCCAGTACTGCCTGGTAGGGTGAACGATTCTGGTGACTGGAAGTGCAACGAAGGTGAGAACGCAAACTCTCGCCATTGCAAGAGGGGCAGACGTACACCAGATAGATGAAGTATAGGAGCAGCCGTGAAAAAGGGAAGATCAGAGTAAACGTGTCGGCTTTGAAGAATGGATGAAGCGATTCCTGAAAGAAAAAGCACCAACATCAGTTGGTGCTTACGTCAATACGAGCTCGATTGTTGGCTACTTGGCTTTCTTCAGAACGAAGAAGAGGTTGCCATCTTTGCCAGAGAATTCCTTGGGGGTTTCGCCACCCTTGTCGCTGACGCACAGGTGCAGATCATCGCCATCGAATTTGTAGATGCCTTTTCGGGTTTCGCCACCTGCAGTAAAGCTGGCGGTTGCTGGCTTGGCTTTCGGATCAATCTTGTATTCGCCATCCTCGCCAGAGCCATCAGCGAGCTTGGCTTCGAACTTGCCCTTAGTGAATGTGATTGTGAAGCCTTTGACGAAATCTTCAGGCAGGTTTTCGCCGTTGGCTTCGCCCTTGGTCATGCTCCATTTGCCCTGGATTTTGTCTTCGTCTTTCTTATCGTCCTGGGCAATGGTGAAGTTCAGAACCAGCAGAGCCAGCGAGAGAGTTGCAAACCACTTCACAGTAATTCTCCTGTTTTCAAAAACGCCCGGTGTATCGGCCCAAGCCGGTATGAGGGCAAGGTATTGCCGACATTATACAGGGACACTACCGGAAACCAGAGTGTCCACATGACACTTTCATGAAGAAAGCCGTTTCCACTTCACAGGCCGGCGCCTCCGTGCATGTTATCGTTTACGTGCGCGCGGTGCCTCTTCTTCCTCCTCTTCTTCATCATCCTCTTCATCGTCGTCTTCTTCGTCATCGTCTTCAGCGTAGATGGCTTCGCCTTCCATGCCAGCCTGGCGGCGTGCAGTCACGCGGAATTCGTATTGCACCTGCTTGTCAAGAAGGGCCAGTAGTCCCCAGATGCCGAAGAGATTAATCGTCAGCGCTCCGACAATCATGGCAAACATTGACAGTTTGTAATTCGAGAGCTTCTTCATCTGTTCCGCACCGGCCAGTTGTAAACCGTAGATGGTGAGTGCTACAACGAGGCCGCCGGTAATGGTAAGCCAGAAAAGCAGTGGTCCGAATCGCTGTGGAGTCAAATCGGAAAAGACATCTTGAACGAAGAGATACTTCGGCAGCGACTTGACGCCGCCAGAGCTAATCATGCCTCCGCTTCGTTCCGCCTGTTCCATGTTGTGGTTCGCCAGAACGATCACCATGGTCAGGAACAGATAGGTCATCAGCCAGAATATGCAGGCTGACAGGGCAAAGCGTTTCATGAACTTCGCTGGCAAACCTACTTTTTCCCAGGCCTTGTTTCGCAGCTTGGTCCGGCGAGCATCAACCACCATCTGATCAACCGCTTCACCCTGGGCTGATTTCCGCAATTGTTCCGGAGTCGGGGCATCTTCGCGTAGGCCGTAGGGCGTCGCTTCCTGATCATCAGGATGTGTAGACGCAGACCCTGGAACAGCTGGCTTGGCTGCGGGCTTAGCCGGGGCCTTGAACACCTGCTGACACTGGGGGCACTTTACCGACTTGCCTGCGACATTGTCAGGCAATCCGAGCGGCTTCTTACAACTGGGACAAGCAACACGAAGCATGATAACCTCAATGAACTCTTGTCAACATGGTAGCTGATCTTGCAGGGGGATGCCAGTCTCGGCTTGGATTTCCATTGGTCCACGCGCACATGGAGTATGGTACAACAGTCATGAATCACCCGGAGAAGAGACTATTATGGTTGATCAACTCGCTGACGGTCGTACCGATCTGGTCTTTGATCCTCTCGCATCTGGTGGCAGTGCATTGGAAGCCTGCCTGGGCGTTTCTCTCCTCTAGTGGTGTGCGTACTACGGTGATGTATGTGCGGTGCGGTTTCTTCTGTTGAATGGAGCAC